>NZ_JAGPUP010000318.1:0-1288 GCF_018069605.1 Microvirga sp. HBU67558
AGTTCAAGATCGCCCCAGCCGGATCAATAACCGAGCCATCGGCAGCGTCGGGGGACAACCAGGAATTGACCGCGTTGTCACCCGGCATAGTGTTTGCTGCTTACATTAGCACTACAGTTGCACCTGCCGCTCATGGGCTCATAATCTGCTGATTTGACCCAGGAGGCTGCCATGACGGGTGTAGCCATCGAGCAGATGCTCGAGCTCTGGTGTGTGGAGTTGCGTCAGGTCAAAGCGGATCCCCAATCCCTGTTTGCGCATCCCAGCGTCGCTGCCTCCGCGGCCGCCTTCCTCGACGGGTTACTTGGGCCGGAGCGGCGAAAGACCGGCTGGATGCGGGCGGAAGCCGCGGGTGATCCGGGGCCCTGGCGTCAGCAGGCGGTGCTCGGCCGCAGCCACTGGGACGCCGATGCCTTGCGGGACATGGTGCGTGACTACGCGCTCGAGACGCTCGCCGCACCCGGGGCCGTGCTGGTGATCGACGATACCGGCTTTCTCAAGCAGGGCCAGCACTCGTGCGGCGTCGGTCGCCAGTACACCGGATCAGCGGGCAAGATCGCGAACTCTGATGTTCGTTGTCAATGAGCCTGGACGTGGGTGTGCAACCCCGATGCAGGAACAGGGCCAGGCCGGATAAAGCGATTGCGCAGAGCCGGAGACAGAGCCGTCAAGACGACGGTTGAGCAAACTCTGATGCGCGGGTTGGCTACCGCATTTCCGTGTGTTCGTCCGGGGCTGCCTCGCTCTGTCAGCGGGCGTCGATGAAGGCTCATCGGCCACACAATTCGCTCGAGGGTTCCCCACCGAGGCCCTGCCTCCGGTGCTGCGCAACTGCCGATGTCACTCCCAGCTGATTGGCCCTCCGCAAGGATCGTGTGCTCGTTCGGCTCTAGGCGGCCGAGCGCGGCTCGACTTCGCGCCCAATCGCCCACAGGAACGCTGCCATCTCGCGGGCGATTGCCGTGGTGACCACGGTCTGGCGCTTGCCCGCCGCCATCAGCCGGCGATAGCGGGCGCACAGCCGCACCTGCGCCTTCCAGGCAATCGCCCGCACGACGGCCGGCAAGCCCTCCTGGCGCTCCTGCAGCAGCCGGCTCATCCGGGCCGGAAAGCGATAGGTCCAGGCGCCCTCGATCAGCACCCGACGAACCCGTGGGTTGCCCGCCTTGGTGATGCCACCGCGCCGCACTCGCTCGCCGGTCGAGCTCTCGCACGGCACCAGGCCGAGATAGGCCATCAGCTGGCGCGGGCTCTCGAAGCGGCGCACATCGCCGATCTCGGCCACAAA
>NZ_JAGPUP010000319.1:0-1295 GCF_018069605.1 Microvirga sp. HBU67558
TATAAGCGGACGGGATCCGCAGAAGGGTGATGACGATGACAGAGACGATGAAGGATGCGGCCGGTCCGGGCCGCGGTGGGCGCATGTCGCGCCATCGCAAACGCGAGGCGGTTCTGCGGCTGCTGCGCGGTGAGGATCTGGACACGGTCTCCCGCTCCCTGGGCGTGACGGCCGCCACGCGGAGCGGCTGGCGCGATGCTTTCCTGGCCGCCGGCGAGGCCAGTCTCGCCACCCGGCCGGCCACCGGCGAGGCGCTGGAGACTGAGCGGCTCAAGGCCCGGCTCGGCGAGATGCTGCTGGAGCGGGAACTGCTGGAGGCCAAGATTGCCCTTCTGGAGGGCGGCCGCCCTTTAGCTCAGAGGAGGTCGAGGCGATGAGCCGGGCCCTCTCGCCGAGCAGCGGCCAGCCCTATGGCTTGGCCCGTGTCTGCCGGATCTGGCGCGTGGCCCGGGCGAGCGTCTACCGCCATCGCAACCCGCAGACGGACCGGCGGCGCCGCGGCCCGGTCGGACCGCTGTCCGATCCAGTGCTCACCACTGAGATCCGTGCCGTCCTGGCCGCCAGTCCGTTCCATGGCGAAGGCCATCGGAAAGTTTGGGCCCGCCTGCGCCTGAAGGGCATCCGCACCTCGCTCCGCCGGGTGTTGCGGCTGATGCGCGAGCACGACCTGCTGGCGCCGTCCCGGATGGGGGCGCCGCGTGGGCCGCGCAACCACGACGGCACGATCATTCCGGAGACCATCGACACCCTGTGGGGCACGGATATGACAACCGGCTGGACGGCCGAAGGGCAAGCTGCCGTGTTCGTGGCGGTGGATCATCACAGTGCCGAGTGCGTGGGCATTCATGCCAGTCGCCAAGCCCCCCGCTTTGAGGCTCTCGAGCCGCTGCGCCAGGGCGTACGCGAGCACTTTGGCGGCTTTAGCAAAGGGATTGCTGCAGGCCTGTCGGTCCGGCGCGACCATGGCAGCCAATACATGTCGCGAGCATTCCAGGACGAGTTGCGGTTCCTTGGGATCGCGAGTTCGCCGGCCTTCGTGCGGGCTCCTGAAGGGAATGGCTGTGCAGAACGGTTCATCCGCACCCTCAAGGAGAACCTGCTGTGGGTGCGTCAATTCGAGACCATCGAGGAGTTGCGCCAGGCGCTGTTGGCTTTCCGGGAGAGCTACAACTCCACCTGGCTGATAGCCCGGCACGGATTTCAGACGCCGAAAGCCGTCCGGCACAACCTGCTTCCATCCGCGGCCCTCGCCGCGTAGGCTTCAATCCGGTGTCTCAAAAACTGCGGGCGGTACA
>NZ_JAGPUP010000320.1:0-1295 GCF_018069605.1 Microvirga sp. HBU67558
TGTACCGCCCGCAGTTTTTGAGACACCGGATTGAAGCCTACGCGGCGAGGGCCGCGGATGGAAGCTGGTTTTGCCGGACGGCTTTCGGCGTCTGAAAGCCATGCCGGGCAATCAGCCAGGTGGAGTTGTAGCTCTCCTGGAAAGCCAGCAGCGCCTGGCGCAGCTCCTCGATGGTCTCGAAGCGGTGCACCCACAGCAGGTTCTCCTTGAGGGTGCGGATGAACCGTTCTGCACAGCCATTCCCTTCCGGCGCGCGCACGAAAGCGGGCGAGCTCTCAATCCCGAGAAACCGCAACTCGTCCTGGAATGCTCGCGACATGTATTGGCTGCCATGGTCGTGCCGGACCGACAGGCCTGAAGCAATCCCTTTAGCAAAGCCGCCAAAGTGCTCGCGTACGCCCTGGCGCAGCGGCTCGAGAGCCTCAAAGCGGGTGGCCTGGCGACTGGCGTGAAGGCCGACGCACTCGGCACTGTAGTGATCGACCGCCACGAAAACAGCGACTTGCCCTTCGCCGGTCCAGGCAGTGGTCATGTCCGTGCCCCACAAGGTATCGATGGTCTCCGGAATGATCGTGCCGTCATGGTTGCGCGGCCCGCGGGGTGAGCCGGTCCGGGACGGCGCCAGGAGGTCGTGCTCGCGCATCAGCCGCAACACCCGGCGCAGCGAGGTGCGGATGCCCTTCAGGCGCAGGCGCGCCCAGACCTTCCGATGGCCTTCGCCATGGAACGGACTGGCGGCCAGGACGGCGCGGATCTCGGTTGTGAGCTCCGGATCGGGCCGTGGTCCAACCGGGCCGCGGCGCTGCCGGTCCGTTTGCGGTTTGCGATGGCGGTAGACGCTCGCCCGGGCCACGCGCCAGATCCGGCAGACGCGGGCCAGGCCATAGGGCTGGCCGCGGCTCGGCGAGAGGGCCCGGCTCATCGCCTCGACCTCCTCTGGGCTAAAGGGCGGCCGCTCTCCAGAAGGGTGATCTTGGCCTCCAGCAGTTCGCGCTCCAGCAGCATCTCGCCAAGCCGGGCCTTGAGCCGCTCAGTCTCCAGCGCCTCACCAGTGGCCGGCCGGGTGGCGAGACTGGCCTCGCCGGCCGCCAGGAAGGCCTCGCGCCAGTCGCTCAGCGTGGCGGCCGTCACGCCCAGCGAGCGGGAGACCGTGTCCAGATCCTCACCGCGCAGCAGCCGCAGAACCGCCTCGCGCTTGCGCTGGCGCGACATCCGCCCACCGCGGCCCAAACCGGCCGCATCCTTCATCGTCTCTGTCATCGTCATCACCCTTCTGCGGATCCCGTCCGCTTATA
>NZ_JAGPUP010000321.1:0-1312 GCF_018069605.1 Microvirga sp. HBU67558
ACGTAGAGGACGAGCCCGCCCACGACGGTTGAAATCAACACCATACCTTTCACTCCTCGTTCTCCGCCCCACGCCTATCGCTCATCCCGTGATGAGCGGACTGACCATTCCTGCCCTGCCGACCAGAAACTCAGCCTACTGACAAGGCGGTTGCCGGAGCTGCATGATCCCCCTCCCCTTACGACATCCTGCGCCTCCGCATGGCCAGGAGCTCGACGCCTAGGTCGATCCGGCCAGCTTTGACCAAGCGCGCCATGGGCCGTGGGACAAAAAGCTATTTCTGATCGTCACAGGCTGTCGTCCCTTAGTGAAGGGCCGTGTCCTTAGGGAGGCGTTCTAGCTAAGCTGCCAGCCCTGATTCGAACATTACAACGACGCATGAGAGGTTGGTAATTATTCTAGACCCGAAGCGACTTTGCCGTCCAAAGACGAACGGAAGTCGGTTGTTTATATCGAGCTTGAGCCATAGGTGGACATCAAGATCATCGTAATAATTTGGGTGTATTGCATTTAGATCTTGAGTTGCTGCTCCATAAACGTCATCTCCCCATTTCCCGGAATTCTCTTAGCCAATTCGCTCCATGGATGATCACGAAAATATTTCTCATTCCGACCATGCAGATAAGCCGCTGGCAGATCTGACTGGGGCGGCGTTGCGGCAGATGCTTAAGCTTGCCAAGCAGCGGGGCTATGTCACCCATGCGGAATTAAGTAACGTTCTTCCATCCGAAGACTTTTCTTCGGAGCAGATCGAGGACGTTCTTAGCCAGTTGTCTCAGCAAGGGATCAACGTTGTTGAATCGGAAGAGACAGAGGAGGAAGCGGCTGATGGCGGCGACCTCGTCGAGGCATCTGAGACCCGCGCCGTCGCGGTCTTTGAGACCACGACCAAGGAGCCGACCGACCGGACGGACGACCCGGCGCGCATGTATCTGCGCGAAATGGGATCGGTCCAGCTTCTCTCCCGCGAGGGCGAGATCGCGATCGCCAAGCGCATCGAGGCCGGCCGCGAGGCCATGATCGCGGGCTTGTGTGAAAGCCCGCTGACCTTCCAGGCCATCATCATCTGGCGCGACGAGCTCGTCGAAGGAAAAGTCCTCCTGCGCCACATCATCGACCTTGGAGCCACCTATGCCGGTCCCGATGCCAACGGCGCTCCCAAGGCGAACGCCCTGGGCGAGGGTGAGGGCGAGGCGGAGGAGGAAACAGCCGAGGGCGAAGAGGCGGCCCCGTCCGAAGAAGCGGCTGACGACGACATGGAGAACAACGTGTCGCTCTCGGCCATGGAGGCCGAGCTGAAGCCGCGCGTCCT
>NZ_JAGPUP010000322.1:0-1318 GCF_018069605.1 Microvirga sp. HBU67558
GCCTGATCGATACGGTGCAGTACACGCCGGCCGCGGCCGGCACCAAGGCGTTCACGGTGAGCGTGGTCGATGCCTTCAGCGGTGCCGGCCAGCACGGCACGGTGGCCGTAGGCTCGGGATCGTTCAATGTCGTGGCGGCGGCTCAGAACGTCGACCCGTCCATCACGGGCGATGCGGCGACGGTTTCCGTCGAGTCGACGGGCACCACCTTTGCGCAGCCGTTTGCCAACAATCGCCTGGTGATCGTCAACCCGGAGGCGACCGAGAGCCTGACGGTCCAGGTGTCGTTCGCGGCCGCCAACGGGCAGTTCGAGGGCCAGACGGCCGGGGGCGACGCGACCACGAAGACCTACACCTTCACGGGCAACGTGTCTCAGGTGAACGCCTGGCTGGCCGGCCTGCAGTTCAACCCGACGGACAATTTCACCAACGCTGCGGCGGACACGACGTTCACCGTGCAGGTGAAGCCCACGGCGGCCACCGGCTTCGTGGCGTCCAACAGCAATATCAAGGTCACGGCTGACTTCAACAGCAACGCGACGATCCCCACCATGGAGGTGGACCAGGCGGCGACGGTCGGGGCGCCGATCAAGCTGCTCGACGGCATCGAGCTGGAGGACGCAGAAAACGACGCGGTCACCCTGACGGTGTCGTTTGCCACCGGCCGCGGCACCTGGGGATTCCCGGCGAGCACGCTGGTGACGGTCGATAATCAGAGTGCGACGGGCACGATCAAGTTCACCGGGAAGGCGGCTGACGTTCAGAGCTTCCTGGACAACGTGACCTTCACGCCCACGAGCGCGGCGGCCACGACGATCTCGGTGAGCGTGGTGGACGCCTTCTCGGGCGCCGGCCAGCACACCGGCACCACCCCGAAATCCTTCATCGTCACGGCGGGCACGGCTCCGACGATCACGGGGGCGGCTGCGATTGTGACCGGGGAATCGACGGGCAACACGTTTCCGACGCCATTCAACGGCAAGCTGGCGGTCAACTATGCCAACAACACGGACCAGCTGACGGTCCAGGTCTCGTTCGCGGCGGGCAACGGCGCGTTCCAGGGCCAGACGGCCGGGGGCGACGCGGCCACGAAGACCTACACCTTCACGGGGACCCGAGACGCGGTGAACACCTGGCTGGCGGGGCTGCAGTTCAACCCGACGGACAATTTTGGCACGGCGACGAACACCCTGTTCACCGTGGACGTGAAGCCAGCGGCGGCGAACCAGTGGTCGGACAGCAACAGCAACATCACGGTGGCGGCGGACTTCAACGACAACGCCACGGGAACCATCCCGACCACGAACGTGGCGGCGAC
>NZ_JAGPUP010000323.1:0-1434 GCF_018069605.1 Microvirga sp. HBU67558
CACTACTTTGGCAGGCATGAGGAACCAGGCGAGGCCTGCCGACGTCTTCCCTGAAGGATAGTCCGCAGGAGGTTGTCATGAGCACCTCAGTGGCGTGGGAGCATGAACTCCAGTCCTGGCTTGAACCTTTCCTCACTCCTCTTCATCATCCGGCTCGGCGGCGCATGTGCCCGCTCTATGTCGCTGGCCTGATTGGTCCCGGCGAACGCAAGAGCCTGCAGCCGATGGCGGCGCGGGTGGCGCCGGCTGACTATGATCAACTGCATCACTTCGTGGCCGTGGGCCCGTGGGACGAGGCGCCGCTCGAAGCCGAACTGCTGGCCCAGGCCAACCGGCTGGTCGGCGGGCCACACGCCATCCTGGTGATCGACGACACCGCGCTGCTCAAGAAGGGCTCCCATTCCGTGGGCGTCACCTCGCAATATGCCGGGGTGGTGGGCAAGAACGCGAATTGTCAGTGCCTGGTCTCGCTCACCCTCGCCAAGGGCGAGGTGCCGGTCCCGATCGTGCTGCGGCTGTTCCTGCCTGACACCTGGATCCAGGATCCCGCGCGCCTGCACCACGCCGGCGTGCCCGAGGCGTTCTGGACGCAGCGCTCGAAGCCCGAGATCGCGCTGGCGGAACTCCAGCAGGTCATGCAAGCGGGCGTCAGCTTCGGAGCCGTGCTGGCGGATGCCGGCTATGGCATCAGCGGGCCCTTCCGCCAGGCGCTCTCGGCACTCGGGCTGCTCTGGGCCGTGGGCACCGTGCGGATCCAGAAGGTGTATGCGGCGGATGTGCAGATGATCCCACCTCCGCCCTCCCGTGGCCGCTCCCGCACGCGACAGATCCCGGATCAGGAGGCGGTGACGGCTGAAGCCATGCTGGCGCAGGCCTCCTGGCGTCGGATCACGTGGCGACGCGGCACCAAAGGCCCGCTGAAGGCGAAGTTCGCGGCCGTGCGCGTGCGGGTCGCCGACGGTCCAGCGGTCTATCTGCGCGGGCAGGCCAATCAGCATCTGCCGGGTGACGAAGTGTGGCTCGTGGGCGAGCATCGCTCGTCGGGCGAGCGCAAGTACTATCTGTCCAACCTTCCGCCGGACACAGCCCTGAAGCAGCTGGCGGCCCTGATCAAGGCGCGCTGGGTGTGCGAGCAGGCGCACCAGCAGCTCAAGGAAGAGCTCGGGCTGGATCACTTCGAGGGTCGCTCGTGGCGCGGGTTGCACCGGCATGCCTTGCTGACCCTGATCGCGTATTTGTTCTTGCAGCATCTGCGGCTGCAGGCCGCCACAGGGGGAAAAAAGAAAGGCTGGCGGGCCACCGCCACAACCCAGCTTACCGGCCGTTCGGCGCATGCTGCTTGATCACATCACGCACGCCATGCGCCTGCGATGTCCCTTCTGCCGCGCCCGCTTCACTCTTGGATCACTGATGAAAGTGCCAATGTAGTGCTAG
>NZ_JAGPUP010000324.1:0-1449 GCF_018069605.1 Microvirga sp. HBU67558
CGCAGGGAGCGCAGGAACGCCATGGGGGTCATGCCGCGAAAGCTCTGGAAGCCGTTCTGCAGGCTGCGGGCGCTCACGCCGGCCTGGGCGGCGATGTCGGCCAGGGACAGGGGCTCGGCGAAATGCGCCTCGATGAAGGCCTCGGCGCGCTTCACGTAGAAGGGGGCGGCCGCCGATTGCGGCCGCAGCAGCGCGTCCGAGTAGGTGTGGGAGTGGCCCAGGAGAAGGGAGGTGAGAAGCGTCTGCTCGAGCTGTCGCTGCGCTTCCGGCAGGAGCTTGAGCATCGAATGCGGATCCTGCAGCTCGGACGCCACATACTGGGTCAGCCGCAGCCAGCTCTGCCCAGCCGCATTGTCGAGGGAGAAGTTCGTCTGGAAATCGACCGGCTTCTCGATCTCGCGCCCAAGCAGCTTCGCACAATACTCGGCGATTCTGCCGCGGTTCATCAGCATGACACGCGTCTCGCAATCCTCGGCATAGTGGAGGGTTTCGCGGGGCCCGGAGGTGATGATCACGCCCTCGTTCCGCGAGATCCCGAACTCTTCCCGATCCAGAATCACCCTGCCCGTTCCCTTGTTCGCCATCACGAAGCCCAGGAGATCGCCAGCTTCATAATGCTCGAATTCGACAGCGATCTGACTGCCGTAACGAATGTCGAAGACCGCAAGATTATCGGCCCCGTGGAAGTGAAACGTGCTGTTGACGGACCTGTCGCGGCTCAAGGGGACGAGCTTGTGGGGAGTGATCTGTGAGCTGACCACGTGCTCGATTTCGTCCAGCCTGGAAGAACGGTAGGAATGCTCGAGAATCGCTCCGCTCCGCTCCTTCCTGCCGCGGATCGTCTCGTCCGGGTCCGGGAGGAGATCGATTCCTGGATCGTGGCTTGGGGCGCTGGTCATCGTCACACCGTTCCGTGCGAGGGGAGCGATGCAGCGTGTTCGGCCCGGCAACAACCGAGGGTGCCGACCCGCCAGCGGGATGCGGGATAGCAGGGATCGAAGTTCGTCCCCGCAACCCGGTCTTTCCGTTGAAGATCTTCCTCGTATTGCCTCATTGAAGGACGCCCGTATCGTCGAAGCCGCGGGCGACGCTCCAATCAGTACGATATTTCGATACGTCTCCCTCAGATCACTTTCTGCAACATGATGACACGATAATCAATATGGCAGGAAGCACGAGAGCGAAGGCCGGGCAGTTTTTACCCTTCCGGAAGGGTGCCTTAAGCGGCCCTGGTTCTGGCGAGCGTCCGCTTGGGCGTTTCGCCGAAGGCGTGCCGATAGGCGGAGGCGAATTCGCCCAGGTGGTTATAGCCGCAGCGCAGCGCCACCTCGGTGACCGTGACGGTGCCTGGATCAGACAGCAGCAGGGTCTGATGGGCGTGCCTGAGCCGCAGGGAGCGCAGGAACGCCATGGGGGTCATGCCGCGAAAGCTCTGGAAGCCGTTCTGCA
>NZ_JAGPUP010000325.1:0-1450 GCF_018069605.1 Microvirga sp. HBU67558
CTGAATCGATCTATTGTGAATGGATTCTTGACGCGCGACTCCACAGCCAACTCAGAATCGGTCATGTCTCGTAACGGCACGAGTGTAACGGGTGAATGCCATGCCTGACGTGAAAGGGATCGAGCGCGTACAGCGCTTTCGCAAGTCTCGCCGGGAACGGGGAGACAAGGAAGTGAACGTCTGGATTCCTGGACTTCTGAGTACTGCGATCGACGAAGCGGTCGAGAGTGGGCGCTTCAAGTCCCGCGAGGCCGTCATCACCCATGCCCTCGAGGCCCTATTTGCTCAAAAGGAGCGAAATGTCGTGACGTAAACCAGGCAAAGCAAAAGGCCCACGAAGCTGGAAACTTCGAGGGCCTTTGGAGACCACCGCGAGGGTGGGCATAAGAAGATGTGTTGCAACGTCCTTATGCCATCCCGACAAGCTGACTGTCAAGAGCATCGGTTACGGTGAACGCTCCCGCTTTGCCCTCACCATGGAGGGTACGATGCAGCTTGCATCGTCAGGAGGCCGGCGGCTGAGACATGCCGCTCTGGCCGCGAGAGAACTTGCGCTCGACGCTGGGCGCACGGTGACGAGAAAAGAACTATCTGCGGCAGCTCGTGAGGCTGCCAAGGCCCTGGAATTGCGCAACGGACCCCGGTCCGTCCTCTCCGAGCTCGTCGCCTGCTGGGGCGAGCAGGAGTGGGAGCGGCTGCTGGTCTGGCCGTCCAACGACTACCTCATGAGCCGCACCGGCCTCTCGGAGCGCTCCATCCGCTATGCGTTCAAGGTCCTCATCGATCAGCAGCTCATCGTCCCGAAGGAATCCCCGAACGGAAAGCGCTATGCAGTCAAAGACTTGGCTGGAGAGCTCGTCGACGCCTTTGGGTTTGACCTGACCCCCGTTTACGCCAAGCGAGGGGAGTGGGCTGAGCGTCTCATCGAGATGAAGCAGGCCCAGGAAGCGCGCAAACGCGCTTTCGACGAGATCACCATCGCCAGGCGGGCGGCCGAAGAGGCGCTGAGTGCCTTAGCTGAGCATTATCCAGATCTTGATCGCTCCGACCTTGAGGAACAGGTCAAAGGCCTGAAAGCCCGCACACCTGTGCGCAGCACGAAGGCCATGCCGCACGCGATCCTCGATGAGTGGACAGCCGTGAGGATGGCATGCGAGCAAGCTTTCTTAGAAGCGGGCAATGGCGGCAAAGACTGCCGTCACACTAATAACAACAACGGATCTCCTAGTGAGCCTTGTAACAAGGGCTTTCCGAAGAAAGCTGAGGCGGTTCGTTCAACCGAACAACCGTCAGAGCACCTATCACCGGAATTAATCCTTGAGGCCTGCCCGACCTTAAGCGACTACGGCCAGCCGGTGCGGGATCTGGCGGATATCGTCTCGGCCGGCCGCTACCTGCGGGCTTCCCTCGGGGCACATGAGAGCGCCTGGGCCGAGGCCGTGGAGGAGAT
>NZ_JAGPUP010000326.1:0-1489 GCF_018069605.1 Microvirga sp. HBU67558
CTCACAGACCTGCGAGAGCGATGTACTTGATTTCGAGGAAGCCCTCGATGCCGTACCTGGAGCCCTCCCGCCCCAGCCCCGACTGCTTCACGCCCCCAAACGGCGCCATCTCGTTGGCCAGAGCCGGCGTGTTCACCCCCACCATGCCGCTCTCCAGAGCCTCCGCCACCCGCCACACCCGGGCCATGTCCTTCGCGTAGAAGTACGACGCCAGACCAAACTCCGAGTCGTTGGCCATCGCGATCACCTCCGCCTCGTCGGCAAACGCGATGATCGGCGCCAAGGGCGCAAACGTCTCCTCCTTGGTCACCTTCATGCCTTGAGTCACCCCGGTCATCACCGTCGGCTCAAAGAACGTGCTGCCAAGATCCGAGCGCCGGCCGCCCACCAGAACCCGGCCGCCCTTGTCCAGCGCGTCGGCCACGTGCTCCTCCATCTTGGCCACCGCCCGCTCGTCGATCAAAGGCCCCATGGTCACGCCCGCCTCCGTGCCCCGCCCGAGCTTGAGCTGTTTCGCCTTGTCGGCCAGCTTCGCGGCAAACGCCTCCACGACGCCCGCCTGCACGTAGATCCGGTTGGCGCACACGCAGGTCTGGCCGGCATTGCGGAACTTCGACGCCAGCGCGCCCTCCACGGCCGCATCCAGATCCGCATCGTCGAACACGATGAACGGCGCGTTGCCGCCCAACTCCAGCGACAGCCGCTTGATCCCGTCCGCCGCCTCCTTCATCAGCCACCGGCCCACATTCGTCGAGCCGGTGAACGTGATCTTGGCCACCTTCGGGTTGCGGCAGAACTCCTCGCCGATCGGCCGGGCCTCGCCGGTGATCACCGAGAACGCGCCTTTCGGCACCCCGGCCCGCTCGGCCAGCACCGCCAGCGCCAGGGCCGAGAGCGGCGTCTGGGCGGCGGGCTTGAGCACCATGGTGCAGCCGGCCGCCAGCGCCGGGCCCACCTTGCGGGTGATCATGCCGTTGGGAAAGTTCCAGGGCGTGATCGCCGCGCACACGCCCACCGGCTGTTTCAGCACCACGATGCGCTGGGAGGGATGGGCGCCGGGAATGACGTCGCCGTCGATGCGCTTGGCTTCCTCGGCGAACCACTCGATGTAGGCGGCGTTCGAGATCACCTCGCCCTTGGCCTCGGCCAGCGGCTTGCCCTGCTCGGTGGTGAGGATCAGCGCCAGGTCGTCGGCGTTGGCCACGATCAGGTCGTACCAGCGCCGCAGGACGGCGCTGCGCTCCTTGGCGGTGCGCTTCGCCCAGTCCGTCTGCACCGCGTGCGCCGCATCGATGGCCCGCCGGGCGGCCTCGGGGCCGAGATCGGGCACCGCCAGGATCAGCGCCCCGTCATAGGGATCGGTGACCGGGATCGTCCGGCCGTCGGGCGCGTCCACCCACTCGCCCGCCACATAGGCCTGGCTCACCAGAAGCGACGGGTCCTTCAGATCAACAACACGACGCGCAACAGGGTTCGCATGAACGGTCAT
>NZ_JAGPUP010000327.1:0-1493 GCF_018069605.1 Microvirga sp. HBU67558
ATGTGCCTGGGGAGCGGACGTTTAGACAATTGCCCTCACGGACCGCGTTTGACCCACTGCGGACCATCCCGTGGTTGGGGCGTATGTCTGGAGAGAGCGCGGCATGCTACCGTCATAGCCAGAGCTTCGCATGGGACGCTTTCCATAATCCAAACTGGCTGGAAGGGTGTAGATTCGTCGCGTCGCGTTCAGGGCAGCGCTGGCCTGATGCCAGTCCCATTAACCTCCCTGAGGAGGTCACCATGTACGCACGGATGACGACGATTCGCGTCAAGCCCGACAGGATGGATGACATGCTCCGCTGGCGTCAGGAGAGGGCCATCCAGCAACTCTATCCGGAACATTAATCAAGGGATCGGCTTATAGTCCTTGTAGGCTGCCTCGGTATCTCCGCGTCCGCGCGTCGCGACACGTATGGAGAGCAGCATGGAAAGCACAGTCGAGCTTCTGCCCAATGGCGGCATCATGGGCGCACGCGTGCGACACCACGATTGGGCTTCCACGTCCCTTGGCCCCATCGCAACGTGGCCTCAAAGCCTGAAGAGCCTCGTCAATCTGGTTTTGGCGGCGCCGCTCCCGATGAACCTGTTGTGGGGGCCAGAGCTCATCCAGATCTACAACGATGCCTATGCGCCGCTCATGGGGCTGAAGCATCCTGCCGGCTTGGGCCAGCCAGCGGCTGAGTGCTGGCAGGAGGTCTGGGAGGTCACCGGGCCGCTCTACGTGCGTGTGTTCGCGGGCGAGACGGTGGTCCTGGAAAACAGCCAATGGATCTTGAACAGGCATGGCGTTCCGGAAACCGCCTGGTTCGACAACTATCTCACCCCGGTCCTCGATGAGAATGGCGCGGTCGGCGGCGCACACGTCATAGCGTTCGAAACGACAGGGCGTGTCAAGGCTGCGGTGGAGCGAGACCGGTCCGAGCAGGCAGTGCGGGCGAGCGAGCAGCGCCTGCAACGGGTCATCGAGACCGATGCGGTTGGCATGATCTTCTTTGACCATTCCGGCACGCTCGTCGACGCCAACGATGTCTTCCTGAACATGATGGGCTATACCCGCGCCGAGGTGGAGCGGCGCGAACTGACCTGGCGCCGACTGACCCCCGCAGAATGGGTAGGGGTCAGCGAAGAGCAAATGCAGAAGCTCGCCGCCACGGGACGGATTGGCCCCTACGAGAAGGAATACTTCCTCAAGGACGGATCACGCCGATGGATGCTGTTCGCCGGGCGCGATCTCGGCGATGGAACGACTGCGGAATACTGCCTCGACATCACCGCCCGCAAGCAGGCCGAGGCTGCCCTAAAAACGAGTGAGACCCGGCTCCAGGCCGCCATCGATCTTGTTAGCCTGTCGCCCTACACCTGGGACCCGGTCACGGGAGCGCTGGACTGGGATGCCCGGCTCAAGGCGATGTGGGGCCTGCCCCCGGATGCTCCTGTCGACCACGAGGTTTGGCTATCCGGCATTCATCCCGAAGATCGGCCGCGCGTCGA
>NZ_JAGPUP010000328.1:0-1498 GCF_018069605.1 Microvirga sp. HBU67558
CCTAGATCCTCGGCGCAGTGATTATGACCGTTTGGCGAGTGGCTCGAGAGGAGCTGTTTTGGGATAGGCACGGCCCATCTTGGTGCGGGCCTTCTCTGTCGTGAACATCCAGGTCATGCGTGTACCGGCGGCGTTGCGCTCGCGCTCCCAGGCGGCGATTTCCCGCTCGAGCCCCTCGCGCGGGTCGATGCGCCGGTCCAGGCACTGGCCCTTGAGCACCCCGATCTCGATCTCGACCATATTCAACCAACTCGCGTGCTTGGGGGTATAGTGGAACTCCAGCCGCCCCAGGAGGCGATGCGCCTCGTCAGGTGGGAAAGCCTCGTAGAGGGAGCCGGGCGTGTGCGTCGACAGGTTGTCCATCACCACCCGGATCCGCTCGGCCTGCGGAAAGTCCACATCCACCAGTTCGCGCATACACACGGCAAAGTCCTTGGCCGTCCGACGATCCGTGACGCTCACTTTGCGCCAGGGCTGGTGCGCATCCACCATCACGAACAGGTTCACCGTGCCACAGCGGCGGTACTCGTAATCAACCCGCTCAATCTGTCCCGGCGCGGCCGGGAGCGGCGGGCGCCTCTCGCCGATGAGCTGGACCGGGCTCTCATCGAAGCACACCACTGGCCGCATCGGATCAGGGCCCTCAGCATAGAGGTCGAGCACGTCCTCCATGCGCGCCACATACTCGCCATCGATCTTCGGGACGCACCACATCTTCTGCTGCCAGGGCTTGAGCGCGTTCTCGCAGAGGCGCCGGCGCACCATCTCGCGCGACAAGCTCTCGTGTTGGGTGAGCCGCACGATCTCGCCGGCCAGGAGTTCCAGCGTCCAGCGGGCCCGGCCCGCCGGCGGCTTTGCGCAGGCGGTCGCCACCAGCAGCGCCTCCTCCGGGCCTGAGAGCTTGCGGGCGGCGCCGGGACGAGGCTCCTCGCTGAGAGCCCGCTCCAGATTGCCCTCCACGAAGCGACGCTTGGTCCGGTACACGGTCGAGCTACCCACCGCGACACTCTGGGCAATCGTCTCGTCTGGCACCCCAGCATCGGCTGCCAGCAGGATCTGCGCGCGCTTGAGCGTGCGGGCGGCCTGCTTGCCGCCGCTGAGCATCGCCTGGAGTGTGGCGCGCTCGGCCTCGCTCAGCTCAACCCGGTAGCATATGTTCATCTCGGCCTCCCGTGTGAGAGGCCGAGCTGAATCAGCCGATGAATCGAGCGTGTGGCGGATGTCTGAGAAAAGCTTCACTGACCGGCAGGGCCAGTACCTGGCCTTCATCGACGCCTACACGCGCGTTCACGGCCGCCCTCCGGCCGAGACCGACATGCAGCGTCATTTCCAGGTCACGCCGCCTTCCGTGCACCAGATGGTGCTCACCCTGGAGCGGGCCGGCTTGATCCGCCGTCAGCCCGGAGTGGCGCGAAGCATCGAGGTGTTGGTCGCCCCTGAAGGCCTGCCCCTCCTGCGCCACCCCCAACCCGTCAAATCCTCTGCGCCGAGGATCTAG
>NZ_JAGPUP010000329.1:0-1506 GCF_018069605.1 Microvirga sp. HBU67558
AACACGATTGCGGGCCAGACCAACCTGCTGGCGCTCAACGCCACCATCGAGGCGGCGCGCGCCGGGGAAGCCGGCAAGGGCTTCGCCGTCGTCGCCACTGAGGTCAAGGAGCTGGCGAGCCAGACCGCCCGGG
Organism: Microvirga sp. HBU67558; assembly: GCF_018069605.1. Taxonomy (NCBI): domain Bacteria; kingdom Pseudomonadati; phylum Pseudomonadota; class Alphaproteobacteria; order Hyphomicrobiales; family Methylobacteriaceae; genus Microvirga; species Microvirga sp. HBU67558. The sequence continues at coordinate 134 of NZ_JAGPUP010000329.1, forward strand.
CCACCGAGGAGATCTCGCAGCAGATCTCGTCGGTCCAGCAGGCCACGCAGCAGACGGTCTCCGCCATCCAGGAGATCGCCCGCACGATCACCGAGATGAGCCAGATCTCGACCTCGATCGCGGCTGCGATGGAGGAGCAGGGCGCAGCCACGGCCGAGATCGCCCGCAACGTCCAGGAGGCAGCGCGCGGCACGGAAGCCGTGACCGGCAGCATCGCGGACGTGCAGCAGGGCGCCGGCGAGACCGGGGCCGCCGCCAGCCAGGTTCTGGGAGCGGCCCAGGAGCTGTCGCGCCACTCCCACGATCTCGGCCGCGAAGTCTCGACCTTCCTGCAGGACGTCAAGGCCGCCTGACACAGCCGCCACGGCATCGATCAAGGCAAGGGCCGCTGCTCCGCAGCGGCCTTATTCATTCTCGTCCCGCAAGAGGATCAAGCGTCCGCCAAGCACCTCAGGAGCAAGCACCTCAGGAGACTGACGAATGCACGGGGGAACGCCATTGTTAGCCAGCACATCATTCGGGGTCGTCGCCAAGCCTGACGCAAGCTCCAGGAGCTAATTCCTGCAGGCCTGCAAATTCCTGCGCGTCGTGGCACGCGTGCACCGTCCGCCCGAACGCGGACCGCATATCGAGACGACCATGAAAGCTCTCAACAATCTCAAGCTGATCACCAAGCTCGCCATCCCGGTGGCGCTGTTCATCGCCGTGACGATCGGGCTGATCGTCTTCGCCAAATCCAGCCTCGACATGCTGGCGAGCGAGACGCACCAGATCGTCGACGTCCATGCGGCGCGGCGCAGCACGGCGCTCAGCGCCAAGGCCAATGTCAACGACGCTGCGATCCAGGAGAAGAACCTGATCATCGAGACGCGCGTCGAGCAGATCCTGGTCTACGACAAGCGGTTCAAGGATGCGAAAGAGGCTGCTCTCAAGGACTTCGACACGCTGATTGCCCTGTCCGACTCGCCTGAGATCCGCCGCTCCAACGAGGATTTGAAGAAGGCCGTCGAAGATTACTTCGCGGTCATGGGCCGGAGCATCGCCCATACGCAGCTCAACGAGAGCGAGGAAGCCTTCAAGCTGTCGACCGGCGAGGGGCAGGCTCTGCGCGAGAAGGCCATGCAGGCGCTCGATCAGAGGATCGAGGCCAACCTCCAGTCCCTGAACCAGGAAAAAGCCGAGTCGGCCGAGGTTGCCTCGAGCACGTCCATGCATCTGATGACGGCGTCCGTCGTCGGCCTGGCTCTCGCCATCGGCCTCCTGGCATCCATCATGATCTATGGGGTCGCGCGTCCCCTGAACGGCGTTGCCGGCGCCATGGGCCGGCTGGCGGACGGCGACCTGTCGGTCGAGGTGACCGGCGTGGAGCGCAA
>NZ_JAGPUP010000330.1:0-1518 GCF_018069605.1 Microvirga sp. HBU67558
AAGGTCATCCAGGCGACCCTGGAGGACTTGAAAGCGACATCGGACGATCTGGACGCGGCGCTTCTAGGCTGGCTGACTATTGAGGGCCTGAACAGCCTCGAGATGCATGACCTCAGCCCGTTCTCGGAGGAGGAGCATGAGCGGGTCGTCGAAGCGGTCAACCGCCTGCTCGTTAGAGGAATTGCTGAATAGAGCGCCAGGCGCAGGGCAGACGCATCGGATTGGACGCGCGACCCCCATCTTCTATGCTGCTTGAGGCGGCACGACGTGGGTAGCGAAATGCCACGCCAGACGTTGGGCCCTCCAAGAGCTGACATGCGGCCTGGAACTCACACATGAGAACGCCCTGACAGAGTTAGCCGTGCGGAGATCGCTGCCAGGGTGCTTGTGTGATGCCGGTTGCAACACCACGCCGCTACAATGAACTACGAACATCGGAAGTGCAACCGAATGCTGTGCACAAGTACGAAGCGCCCCGGCAAAAGGCTGAGCACCAGACCTTTCACCAGAGCGCATGCGATGTGTTCCGGCATCGCAGGTTCGGTGTAGAGGCGCGCACATGCGGCCGATGTGCGGCGACGCACTCCATCCGATGTCAGAGCGCTCCTTACCCCTCCTTGCAGCCAGATTGTCAGTCGGTGCGGCTGCGATCGACACCGGTGTCGCGCGAGATTTGGGAGATCACCTCTCTTCGATCATAGCGAGCAGCAGCAGGTTAGCTGCGTCTGTCTGATCTTATCCAGGCAGGCAATCTTGCATGACCAATTCACCTGGCTATCAACGTTGAGCAAATATCTTCGTGACTCTTTTACAAGGTGCTGCGACGGGCTCCTGAAGAACTTATACCGAATGCGTTTTCACCACATAAGGACATCGGGTGCTCAGCAGATAGCGTGCAGCGATCCGGCGAAATGATTTATGACTCTGTCTCGGACCCTGTGCCAGCTTGGAACATTGGCGTCGATTCCGCGGGAATAGGTCATTTGAACAGTATCGCATACTTCAGTGAGAATAGGATTACCAGCGCAGCGGGGTTAGGCGCCAGCAGGAGTTGCAGTCTTGTCCGCGTTTGTTCTCTTCAGTGGCGCTGAGAGAATTGCCTTGGTGAGGAACTCGTAGACGGCTTGTGGTCCGCACGCGTTCTTCCGAGCGGCGCAGTCTTCGAAGAATCTGACATACTGGTCGCATCCAGAGCATTGTCGTACGCATCCCCGACGCTGCCGGCCGATGGCTCAATCCCAGCCTCGGCGAGGCGCTCGGTGTCCTTCAGTGACACGTCTTGGACCCCTCTGTCGCTATGGTGGATGAGGCTGGCTCGCCAGGGCTGGCGCTCATGCAGAGCCTGCTCCAGGGCATCGAGCACGAACTCGGCCCGGGCCGTGCGCGACACCCGCCAGCCCACGATCCTGCGGGCGAAGGCGTCGATCACAAAGGCCACATAGACGAAGCCCGACTAAGGCCTGTGGGGATTTGGGATTCCCCTTTGGGCGCGAGTGTGATTCACGCTCTGGATGGACC
>NZ_JAGPUP010000331.1:0-1532 GCF_018069605.1 Microvirga sp. HBU67558
CCTCGCGGTGCGCCTGAAACGGGCGTTGTGCGGCAGGCGCGGATCCCTGCCGCAAGGAGTGCGGCAGCGACGCTGTCCCCTGCTGACGCGGTGATCGGAATTCCGTCGAAAGTGAAAGTAACCTGATCCCTGATGCGATCAGGCGCACGCCGGAACATGAAACCTCCTGGTTCCGAAGACCGAAATCTCATCCGGGATCCCCCCGGCAGCGATCGCCTGCGCCAGATCGTACGCATGTTGGGGGGCCAGGGTGACGCCTGAATGGGCCATCGTGACGAAGGCGCCGGGATAGGATCGAGACTGTTCGTAGACAGGGCAGCCGTCCAGCGTCATGACCCGAAGCGCCGACCAGGTTCTGACGACATTCAGGTCTGCCAGCAATGGGAACATCCGGATAGCTCGGTCGGCCATGACAGAGGAGATCCCATGATCAATTGTGAGGCTTGCCCCATCCGCCTCCTCGCTGTCGCCGATCATAACGCCGCCCTCGTCGGTCTGGCGAACTGTGACGACCGGATAGCAGAGGAATGGGGCGGCCTTTTCGGTGACGACAATTTGCCCCCGGCTCGGCTTCAGCGGAGCGTCCAGTCCTACCATTGGTGCCAGTCGGGCATTCCCAAGGCCGGCCGCGAGGACGATCTTCGGAGCCCTGATCTCGCCCCAGTTCCCTTTCAGCAGGAATCCACCAGCTTGAGGCTCGATCACGTCAACCACATGATCTGCCCGGTAGTCGACTCCGCCGGCTTTGAAGGCGGTGTGCAAAGCCCGGAAGAGCCGGAGCGAGTTCACGTGCCCGTCCAGGGGGCAGTAGATCGCTCCGCTCACGTCAGGGCCGATCGCAGGGAGGAGCGCCCTCGTTCGCCCATGATCGAGCACCTCGTAGGGGTGTGCCACCGCGCCGGGCTGATTGTGCAGTCTTTTCAGCGTATCGACATTGGCCTGCAATTCCCGGTCGGAAAGACAAAGGGTGAAGCCGCCGGGCTGATCGAGGCCGACGTCAATCCCGGTATCGGACTTAAGGTCCGAAGCCAGCTGGGGCCAAGCTGCGGCTGCGGCTTTCGTCCAGGCGGTGTAGGCGGGGAACCCGAAGCCCTTTCCCTGAACCCAGATCAGGGCGAAGTTCGCTCGCGATGCGCGTAGCGCGATGTCGCCCTCATCCAGCACGCAGACGCGCAAGCCCTGCCGTGCCAGACCCCACGCCAGGCACGCACCCATGAGACCACCACCGACAAGGGCGATGTCGGATTCCGCGTGTATTCGACTGACTGCCATTGCTGTCATCCGCAAACGCGGGGCGCCCATGAGCACCCCGCCGGGCATGATGAGCCTCAGCCTTGAGGCGTGATGTTGGTCTTGAACCACTTCATCGAGAGCTTCTGGATCGTACCGTCCTTGATGGCGCTCTGGATGGCCTCGTCGAAGGCCTTCTTGAGATCGGTCTCATCCTTGCGCAGGCCGACGGCGATGCCAGCGCCGAGCAGGCCGCCCGTCAAGGATGGGCCCACAACGGCATAGTCCTTGAAGTCAGGCTT
>NZ_JAGPUP010000332.1:0-1546 GCF_018069605.1 Microvirga sp. HBU67558
ATCCATAGTGTGGAAGCCCGGTGCGCTCGCCTGATCCTGAGCACGAGCCATCGGGTTGATCAGGGGATCATCCCCCTCACACACGAATTCTGGGCGGACCGAATGGGGGTCCAGCGCTCAACAATCAGTGCCATCATGAAGAAATTCCAGGCCGCTGGATTGGTCAGGCAAAGCAGGGGCGGCATCGCTATCACAGACCCGACTGCTCTCAGAGAAGTCTCGTGTGAGTGCTACCAGACAATTCACGACGTATTCGTGCGCCTGCTACCCTACACTGCTGTGGTGCGCTGAAGACTCAACTCGTTGTCTGACCTACTGCGGGCTTCTCCTGTCCAGGCTATGATGTCGGGCAACTGATCGAGGCTGCGGGTCAGCTCAAGAATGACCCAGCGTCTGGCCCGGCGTGCTGAGGATCGTTTCATCACCACCTCGCAGCTCTCTGGAGCACCTACCGGCGCGGTCTGCTCGACGTATCGATCGTGACGCGGTTTCCGGTGATTGGGTCGAGAATCGTCATGGGCAGTTCTCTCTCGTACAGGCACAGAGCCAACGCCGTGCCTGCGAGTTCGATCAAGTGCGATTGGAGTTGTGGTTACGGAACCGTTACTGCACCAAGAGGCTCAAATCTCTCAATCAGGCAAGGCTTGATAGATCGCCTTGCCGATAAACGGTCCATCAACACTTTTGCGAAAAGCTGAAGCGAGCGCCGCCCTTGAGGGATCCTGGCCATGTTCAGTTTGCGTCTTGTCGCCTGCGCGACAGCGTTCGTCGTGCTTGTTCCAAGTTCAGGATCAGCAAAGCCTGACTTTAATGTGCTCGAAATCGATGTGGATTGGCAGCTTGCATCCCTTCCATTGCATCCTGATCTTGATCCGATTTCAACGTCGACCGTTCTGGACCTTGCTTCTCCTCCCCACGCTCTGAAAGACCGCTCCACGTACTTGCCTGCCATCGCTGAGGAGGCGGCAGCGAACGGTGTGCCGCCAGCCCTTGTCGATGCGGTGGTGCGAATTGAGAGCCGGTACGATCCGACCGTGGTTGGCAGCATTGGTGAGATCGGACTTATGCAGGTCAGACCCAAGACCGCCGCGTTGCTCGGTTTCCAAGGAACTTCTACTGAACTGGCCGAGCCGAGAACCAATCTCCGCTATGGCGTGGGGTATCTGGCCAAAGCGTGGCGGCTAGCTGATGGGGACTTGTGTCGTGCGCTGATGAAATACCGCGCGGGGCACGCCTCGGAACAGATGAGCGCCCTCAGCATCGAGTATTGCCGAAGGGCTCGTCAGCATCTTGCAACAGTGGGAGCTCAGATAGGAAATGGAACTGAGGTGCTCGCAGATCCGGTAACCCGCACGCGCGGTCAACAGGTTGTGCTCAAGCGCGTGAAGAAGCGTACGATCACGCCCGCCATGGTCTCTCGGCTCGAGGCTCACAAGCGGCTTGGCTTCAGCAGGCTGCAGCTGGATCTGGGAAGAGCCAACAAAACATGGCGTCTGCAGGATCGCGCCGGCGGATCGTCGCGTCAGAAACTTCGCCTCATCCAACT
>NZ_JAGPUP010000333.1:0-1645 GCF_018069605.1 Microvirga sp. HBU67558
GCGAACAGGGCTGAGGCTCCGCCCCGTTCATAGAGCTGGCAATAGCTGCGATAGGTTTTCTTCTCAATGCCGAGAAAGGCGCAGATGGCGGTCGAGGGCCAGCCGCGTAGGCTGCCGAGGACCACAAGCGACCGATTGCGCACGTGGCGGCCGCCGTGATCAAGCCTGTCCAGTAGCCGGTCGAGGTCGGGCACCTCGCCGAGTTCGCCCCGCAGGTTGGTGAACGGCATCCTTTGCTGGAGAAGCTGACGCAGCCACGTGAAGGCAGCCTGCCTGGCGACTTCCTTATGAGTTCTGCGCGCTCGCGAGGATGCAAGTCTCTGCCGTTCGTTCGCTCGGCACTGCCTGGCCACCCGCATCAGAAGGGTGACCGCTGACTTGCGGTCCAAGGTTTTGATGTCGTCGTATGCGGCTTCCCACAGCATGCGATCCGTCGGCTTGAGCGACCGTATGTAGTTCCCGACAGCGTCGTACGTTCCAGTATAGCCCTGCTCCCGAATGGACCTGTATATCTCGCGATAGGACAAGCTTGGCTGCTCCTCGCTCGACAGCATCTGCTGGATGGTCTGCAAGTATGGCCCGAGCTTGGGAAAGACCTGCTGTCGCGGGCCGTAGGGCACCGGCTGCCTCGCCCGCAGCATCTTCCGGACCATATTCGGACTGATCCCAGTCTCGCGGCCGACCTGCCTCTGGGTGGCTCCTTCGACCAAGACCCGGTACCGGATCCGGGCCCACTGCTCATGGTCGCTGTACATGAGGTCTCCTCACGTGCGACAGCGCTCAATCGGAGCGATATTGTAACAGAGCCCGAATGGGATGTGAACCATTGGTCGGCAGGGCTACTGCACCTGCCCAGCGCAGGCTTATACGGATTCGCTGAAAGGTCTGCCAAGACCGACTGGAGCCGGTCTTGACCTTCTAAGCATTACCCCTGGGTGGCAAGTCCTCGAGATCGAACTCATCCAAGGGTTTGAGCAAAGACCGAAGGAACTCAATTGTCTCGGCAGCCTCGATTAAGAGCGCTTGGACCTCATTAGGAGGGAGGACCTCATCGCTCTCAGAGGCGGCCTTGAGCCGATCAGCGATATCCATGTGTTCCCTCTTTGCCTTCACGCTCGCATTGCGAACGGGAAACCAATGTTTCCACAGCGCCTCGTGCACACAACTTTATAGGTCTCGCCGCTGGCACAAGGAACAGGTTCCCTGTTGGTTCTATTTGAGGCCAATGTACATGAGAAACACAAGGTTGAAAGTCGAGCAGGTCCTAGACCCCCGACTGCGCGATGCGTCCGGTGGGCGCGTTCTCTCGGCGTGCGGACGATCATCGGGGCAGCCGATCAGCTGGTACCAATGCCGTACTCGGCTAGACCTTCAAGCATCTTTCCAGCCTCCGAAGCATGGGCCGTGAAACTGCTCGCAACCCCTGCCGCCCCCATGATGCGGATGGCGGCGAGATCCCGCAGGCGCCGGTGGGCCTGATCTGGTCTCAGAGAGTGCGCTCTGTAACAGCCTTCTGCGAAGCGCAGGGCTGATGCCTGACCTGTGCGCGGTCAGGCCGGGAGGCCGCTAGCCCAGGCGGGGAGGACCAAAGGAAAGCCTTTCCTTTGAACCGCTCACCGCAGAAATGACCGTGATCGCTCTCTCA
>NZ_JAGPUP010000334.1:0-1655 GCF_018069605.1 Microvirga sp. HBU67558
GGCCGGCCGCGCACCAAAGGCGCTCGCATGCCGACCCTGTCTGAGGTGCTGAAGCGGACGAGCACCCGCTGGCGCCGCGTCACAGTGCCGGGCTGGTATGGCGACGGAGACCGTGTGATCGAATTCTGCTCTGCGACCGCGGTGTGGTGCCATAGCGGAAAGCCCGTCGTGCCGATCCGCTGGGTGCTGCTGCGCGATCCGCTCAGGCGCTTCTCGCCCCAGGCGTTGCTGTGCACCGATCCGAAGCGCGACCCGCTGCCGATCATCCGCTGGTTCATCCTGCGCTGGCAGCTCGAGGTCACCTTCCAGGAGGCGCGCGCCCATCTGGGCGTGGAGACCCAGCGGCAATGGTCGGGCCGTGCTGTCGCCCGCACGACGCCCTGCTTGTTCGGCCTATTCTCGATCATAACCCTTCTGGCGACCCAACTCGGTCAGCGCACCCGCACGGCTGTTTGGACCGACAGCTGGTACCGCAAGTCTCATCCGACGTTTGCGGATACTCTGGCTGCGGTGCGGGAGAACATCTGGCGCGAAACGGGTTTACTCACGTCCCGGCGCCGGCGCAAAATGCCAAAACCCTCACGCGCGCTTCAGCGATGCTTGCTATACGCACTTCGCCATGCCGCCTGATTGGCCAAACTCGAGCTTACATCGAGCAACAAAATTGTTCAACAGTCTCTCAGTTCAATCTGTGGCAAAGGTGCTCCCATGTCCGATAGATTTATTGACTGCGGGGATGATCTTATCTCCCCTGAGTTTGATCTGTTGGAGCATAGTCATCTGATTGAAATCTCCCAGCTGGGTCGGAATTGTAATCTGGGCTTTAGGATGTCCATCTCTTCCAGAAGGCGATCGATCACTCGGTTCACACTTCCGATCGGCAGGTTCGCGCGCATGACCCCAAAGGACATGTCCTGTTGCGCCGGCGTTTCCTGCAGCACATAACCATCCTGATTCTGCTGGCGGCGCTGATGCCGTGCTCCAGACAGTCGGCGTTGGAAGCGTGCGTTATCGAGATAGCTCGTGATCTCCGCGTCATTATCGCTGGCATAGCAGCAGCGAAAAAGCGATATCTTGGAGTCAGTGATGTTCTTTCCCTCGCAAGCCGCCGCTTCCTCGATATTTTTCGCAGGGTGCTTAAGCTCTCCGAGCCGTTGTGGAATGCCGTGACGAATAGATGGTGTCCCTCACGATAAGCCCGGCTCATGCTGCGCCCGGACGCGGTGGCGATTCAAATCGGCGAGGTCGGCTTCTGGATAGTGCGCAGCGAAATCGCCGCCAGAGGTAACTTCTCGTATTTGCCATTGTGCTCGAATACCTTCTGCTGCAAACCCTTGAGAGGGATGTCCAAGTATTCCAAGAATACGGCTCGCGCTTCATCAACATTGACGCCAAACCGCTCAAACTCGAACTGCTGGTATTCAGAACCGACGCCGAGCTCAAGGCGGCCGCTCGAAACAATATCGGCAAAGCCAATTTCGGAGAGAAGGCACTGCGGTTGATAAAGCGGCAGCACGCAGACGGCGGTGCCGAGGCGAATAGTGTTCGTCACTCCGGCACAGTGGGCCATCATCATTAATGGTGACGGAACTACGGCCTGTTAGTTCTTGAGCCAGTCGATTGCTGCGGCGAGGCAGAGCACGCCCATGAAGGAT
>NZ_JAGPUP010000335.1:0-1682 GCF_018069605.1 Microvirga sp. HBU67558
ATCGAACCCGCGTCCTAAACGCCTATTCCACTCTGCCTCTACGATCATAGTCAGGCGAACCTGACCTGCCTGATATAGGGCCTCGGCGACCTGATTACTAGGCACAAGATTTACAATCGCGTCTGTCGAAGAAGGAATCCGTTCACTGTGCGTAGGAAGCCTCGCGCCAGCAGGCAATTCGCCCTTGGTTCATCGCAAACGAAACCGTTGTCCAGCATGAACGTCTCATGCGGGAACGGGTCCTATGCAACCCGATCGGCAGCGCCTAAGCTCCAGTTCAATATGTCATGACACTGGAGCAGCAGAGATGATGAAAAAGCAGGTCGTTGCAATCCAGGATGTCTATGTGCCAGTCCAACGGCGTCAGACCCTTGATCGGCAGAAGGTTGAGGCCCTTGCCGAGAGCATGCTGGCAAAAGGACAAGAGGCGCCTATTCTCGTGCGGCCTGATGGCAAGCGGTTTGTCTTGGTTGAGGGTTTGCATCGCTTGGAAGCCTGCAAGGCTCTCGGAGAGACAACGGTACCCGTTTACTTGGTACAAGCTCGCAAGCATTGAGCGGCGCTCGCCGACGAGCTCGTGCGCGGAGCCCGAGGCGCGGCGAGGCTTGCGGCGTCCGGAGCGAAGGTGGTGGCGCACCTGTGTCGTACGCTACAGCACCAAGGAAGCATCTTCAACGGAATAGGTCTCGTGCAACTGCTCGAAGCCGGCCGCCCCTCCCCCGCGGATACGTGGTTAGAGTTGCAACCTGTCCAAAAGAGTTCCGGCTTCGGGAGCAAGTCGCGGCAAATGGCTGCTGAAGCGGAAAGGCGAGCTGGATCGGCTTCAGCGAGGGCTACTTCTTGGATCCGGCGCTTGAGCCCACGGTTCCTTTTGTTGAAGGTGCAGCGGCAATCGTCTTCGCCTTCTCCTTCTTTGGCTTCTTCGCTTCCCGGTTACCGCGCTGTTCACCTTTGGCCATAGCTGCTTCTCCTAAACGTTGGGCTCGGAGCGTAACACCTGCAGAGGCATAGCGGAACATTGAAGTGTCATAGAAATTGCGATCGCTCTGTGTGAGTCTAAGAGTGACCACCTTCTCGCGTCGGACCTGTACGGCGGTTCAGGTACACTTAATCGGCCTCACCCGTTTGTATAGGCTCGGCTCTCCGCGAGGCGATAATCATTCGGGTTTGATATCAAGTCGGAGTTGCATGCGGTTTCGGCCCCAGAGCCGTCGGATTAGGATACTTGGCGTCTGTTCTCGCTTAGCTGGACTGCTTAGCGACGTTGTGGTTCTCTGCTCTTCACCCGAAACTCACGCCAAGCAATGATGCTAGCCTGGACTGCCTCTCCGGTCGTCCCATTCCGCCACTCCCCGTTCATGCGCGCACACGGGAATGGAAGGATGTATGTCCCGACGTGATCCTCCGCCAGAACCTGCACCGGCAGCCCACAGCCCGGATACCCGTCGGTTGTGAAATCCTTCAAACGGGCAGTTCGCGTTACCATGCACCCGCTCCGAGTTATTCTGATGTACCAATAGGTTGACGGGACAAAGCTACCGCAGAAGCGCGACAATACCAATAATGACCTGAGCTAAGATGGAGCAGCACTCAACGTTAACCGGCCTCTCGTTCAACGGAAGGGTCGTTCCCTATGCAGCCGCTTCGTCATCGGGCCCCTCCGGTTCTTCGGCCAGGGTCTC
>NZ_JAGPUP010000336.1:0-1699 GCF_018069605.1 Microvirga sp. HBU67558
AACGGCTTGGTGAGGTAATCATCGGCGCCATAGCCGAGGCCTCTGACCTTGTTCTGGATCCCGTCTAGGCCTGAGAGGATCAGGACAGGCGTGCTCACCTTGGCAAGCCGCAGCTGCTGGAGGACATCGTAGCCTGACATGTCCGGGAGATTGAGATCGAGCAGGATGATGTCATAGTCCGGGAGCCGGCCGAGATCGACGCCGTGCTCGCCTAGATCGGCCACCGAAATCTGGACATTGAGGCGCTGGAGCATGAGTTCAATGCTCTGCGCGACAGAAATGTCATCCTCAATCAGCAACACGCGCATCTCACCACCTCCCAGAGACCGCAGCTAATGTGAGGGAAGTATGCTCAACGAGGAGTTAACGCCGATGGCACGGTGACGCTTTCATGGCGCCGACCCTGTTCCAAGGGCAAAGAGACTCAGCCAACTAAGTAATCTCGCATAAGCAAAATTCCGGAAAGAAGTCGCACTGCGCGCTCGCCACGCTATGACGCAGCCTTACGCTGGCCGACGTCCTCCTGTCAGGCGTAGGCCCCTGTCAGTTTCTGTCGCTTTCAGCTGGTCGAAGTTCAGGTTGCCCAGCTTCCACGACTGCAGCACTACGGTGGCCCCTCTAATCGCTTTTGGCCTCACCCCGCCCTTGGTTGTACGTTCGATGGTCAGCACCTTGCCGCTCCAGTCGAGCACCAGGCGGTCCTCCGGACCAAAGCCAGCCTGGTCCCACAACGCTCGTGGCAGGCGGATGATGGTGTAGAACCGATCCGAGCGCTTGGCATCAGGAATCGACTTGACCACGACAGCAGCAGAGCCCGCCTGAGGCAAACGTGGTAGGTTCCTCTTGGGACGTTGGCCCTGCTTGGGTGACTTCTTCGGCTCCGCCGCTGCCGGCGCGGGTTCTGCTTCCGGACCAACCGCTTGGTCCACATCTTGCAAAAGATTAAGCTGCAGGGCGGGCGGATCCTCAACACCCCTCGTTTTGGTGGACAGCTTCATGGTCTCCCCGGCAGGGGTGGGAACGCTCGAGATCAGTTGCACCGCGTTAGCAACCTGCCGCAGGCTTCCGGAGATCCCCTCAGCCGACTGCACCACCAGAGGCGTCAGACGCGCCATGGCCTCGATCTGCTGCGTACCCAGAGAGACCAACTTGCCCATCTGCTCCGCCATAAGGTCCATCGTAGCGCGAAGGCCTTTCAGTTCCTCGGCCATTCCTGTCAGCGCCTGTTCTACCTCGCGCGATAGGGCAGGGGCAGGTGCGGCCTGCTGGGGTGCGTCCACAACTGGCGGGCGGACGGCCAGCACGGGCTTGGGGCGAAACACCTCTTGTGCGAGCGCGTCGGGCTTGCCCAGATGGCGCGCGAGGATATCAGCGGTGTCCCTGGACCTCTTGTCCGCAGCCGGTGTCGGGCGATCTGAATGGTTCCCGCTCTCTGGTGACCTGTGACGCTGAACTTCCCGCTGGCGAGGCGGCTGAGCCTCGCGGGGTTTTGCCAGACAAGCCGAACACAGATCATGGGCGCGATCGCGGGCGAGAAGCCAACCGCGGTCCTTGAAGTAGCCCTTGACGACATCGTCACCGACAGACGTGCTCGACTCGTAGGTGTCCGTCTTGTGGCATCCCGAGCAATAGGTGGTGAAGCGGTACTTGGAGGGAGCGCCACCGGTACGGGTGATCTGCGGCTCGAACTGACGTGCGA
>NZ_JAGPUP010000337.1:0-1711 GCF_018069605.1 Microvirga sp. HBU67558
TCATGACCGGTTCAGCTTTCGACAACCTGACTAACTCCAAAGAATCGATTCAGGATGCGGCCGCGACTGCGGCCTGTGGACATTCAGGGGTCGAGGATTACCGCAGTGGAGAAATTTTGATTCTATTCTGAAAAACTGGAGGTCAGCCTTGAATCGCATGATCCTGAAGGATGAGCAGTGGGAGCGTGTTGTGCCATTACTGCCCGGCAAGGCCGGTGATCCCAGTCTCTCGGGTGCGGATAACCGAGTGGTTCTGGATGCAGTGTTGTGGATCGTTCGCACGGGAGCGCCTTGGCGCAACCTGTCAGAGATGGTCGGGTACTTGAACAGCGTGTTTCGCCGCTTCCACCGGCGGTGTCAGACCAGCGTGCTTCAGCAGGTCTTCCACGCTCTCTCAGGCGATCCCGATTTCGAGTACACGCTCATCGGTGGCCTCATCATCCGAGTCCATCAGCATGGCACGGGCGCCTAATGGGGACTTATGCTCAGGCCATCGGACGTTCGCGCGGCGGCTTGACCACCAAGATCGTGGCCCTGCTGGACAGGCTGGTGGACTTGCACCAATTTCCGGGCCAGCAGCATGATAGTATTGGAGCACAAACCCTGTTGGAGGGCATCGAAATCGGTGCTCTGATTACCGACAAGGGCTTCGACACTGATGCGCTACGCCCAGAACTAGATCCTGTCTGACGGCCCGTGCACCTGCATGAGAGTATGGCTGTTGCTTTGGTGGGGCTCACCATGTTGGAATTACCTCAAAGCTGCCGGCTATGCGTCCGTTTAACCGTCCGATGCTCTAGCCGCCTACTCTACTTCTACAACCCAATCCGACGTCATTTGACGCTCGACTACATCAGTCCGGTTCAGTTCGAGAAGTTGGCCAAATAGCGACCAAACCGCTCTCCACTGAACCGAAGCAAATCCAAAACGCTCTACACGACGCCACCCGCGGGCAGCTGTGTGATCTGCCTGGACGAGATGGGCCGGTCAGTGCGAAGAGTTATGCCGGCCGTGCGATGGTGCAGAGCCGAACGCGACCGGCCGAACGGGCGAAGCAGGAGATCGACTACGGCTGGCGCGCCAAAGGCTATGTCTTTGGCGCGTTTTGTCCGGCCACGGGCGAAGCCTTCACGCATCCGTATCCAGGACGCGGCGGCGCCCACTGGGTCGACTTTCTGGAGCACGTTGAGGCTTGGATCCCGAGTTCGACCAAGCGGGTGTATGCGATCATGGACAACCTGAGTTCACACCGCACCACAGACGTGCTGCTGTTCGTGCTGGCGCACCCGCGCTGGGAGGTGGTGTTCCAACCCAAATATGCGGCCTATCTCAACCTGATCGAGCCCTGGTGGAAGATCCTGCGCTCGCTGGCACTGGCGGGCCGGTGGTTTGAGACCTGGGATGAGATCATTGATGCGATCTACCGCGCTACGGTCTACTGGAATGCGCACCGCCATCCCTTCGTCTGGGGTCAACGCCGCCGGCATCGGCCACGTCGCTCCCCCGGGATCGCCCTGCTGCCGAGAGCCGCATGACTTACCGGATGCACCACTTAGGGTATCACGTTGTCGAGGGTCTGGTCCGCATTGTCGAAGAACCGGCGGATGTTGCGGGCCGCCTGACGGATGCGCTGCTCGTTTTCCACAAGAGCGATGCGCACGTAATCGTCGCCGTGCTCGCCGAAGCCGATCCCGGGCGCCACCGCCACGTC
>NZ_JAGPUP010000338.1:0-1758 GCF_018069605.1 Microvirga sp. HBU67558
ACCCTCAAGGGAGGCGCTCATATAAACCCTCCCAGACACTTTGCAAGCGACTTCTTCAAAGGAACCGCAAATGCCGGCGCTGGAAGGGGAGGGGATACCTTGTGCAAGGAAGAATATGGGGTCGATGGAGGCCGGTTTGAAGACCCTGATGCACTATATCGTGCTGGGGACAAGTCGGGTGCCAAGTCGGGTGCAAGGAGACCGGTGCTCGCCTCCTAATCCTCTTTTTACCTTTGACGGGCGTAATCGGATCGAACCTCCTCTCGGGCCGACTCGTTCAGCCCCAACACCATAACAGACAATGAATTTCAAACGACGGTCCCCATCTTCCGCCGCCCATGGTTATGGCTCCCTCACGCGGGACGATGAAAAGCATCCCGATACTGACAATCAGGTGCCGACGGGCGCTCCGATCGAACATCCGCAGCCTGCCATCGCGGCAAGCGGTCCGAACCCTTCGGCGTTCCCGTCGTTCGAACGGCAGCGAGTGGCTGAAGGTGCGCCCATGGGCAACGTCGATCCCCGGCCGGGCATCGGAAGGCCGAGAACGGCTGATCCACGCTCCGGCTCGCGAGAGGCGTTCGACAGCAGCCGCGCTCTTCGGGACAGAGGGCCGAACGGCGCGCCGCGTGGCGACGTCTGGGAGCAGTCGTTCTCCATGTCTCCGGACGTGCGCTTCACGCGCACCCCCGAGCGGGTTCTCAAAGAGCGCAGAATGCAGACACCCGCACAGCCGGCGACCGACGGTGACGAAAGGCAGGCCCGGGAGATCGCGTCGATGAGGGCCGCGGATCCGGCTCCCGCCGTTCAGGAACGGCTGCGCGCCCTTCAAAGCAAAGCAGCTTCCCAGGAGACTGGGAGTGCCACGGCGCGCGCTTTCACCAGAACACCGCCGCAGGCTCCCGACCAGGCCAGGCGGGTCGCTCCGGTCAGGCCGCGCGGAGACGCGCCTCAGAGGCATGTGCCGGCTGGTCCCGCCGCGGCCGAACCGGCTCCTTCGCCGCGCCCGGTCACGCCGCCTGCACCGCCCGTCAAGAGCAGTCCTGCCCCTTACGAACTTCCCGCCATCCAGCAATCCTACAGCTTCATGTGGCAGCCGGGGACGTATCTGCTCGATCCGACCCTGCCGACCCCTTCGGCCTCGGCTCTCGTGCCCGCGCCCATCGAGACCAGGCAGGAGGAGAGAGCTCCGGCCGTGAAGAAGGCGACTCCCCCGGTCGCCGTCGCTGCGCCCGTTCCGACGCCACTTCCTCCAGCCGCACCCGAATTGCTGCCGTGGGAGGAGGACGACGTCGATGCGCAGGTGGACGATCTGCAGATGGCGCCTGGCGATGATCTCGTCGACGACGAGGACGCGATCGACGAGAGCGTTGTCGGGGTGCCGACGCGGCGCGCAGCCGTCGTGACACCCCCGCGCGCCAGCCATGCTCCTAGCGTGCCGGTGCCGGCCAACGACAGCTTCCGTCGTGAGAGCCGCGACAATTATGCGTCAGTTTCCGTCGGCGTCTCCGCGCCGGTGAGAGCCTCTTTCGAGTTCCACCTTCCGTCTCTGGATCTTCTGGCGGAGCCGAAGATCTGGGACAGCGCCGACGTGCCGGTGGAAGTGCTGCAGGAGAATGCCGCGACGCTCGAGAACGTGCTGTGGGATTTCAACGTCAAGGGCGAAATCATCAACGTTCGCCCCGGTCCTGTTGTGACGTTGTACGAGTTGGAGCCTGCGCCTGGGACGAAGTCGTCGCGGGTGATCTCGCTGGCGGA
>NZ_JAGPUP010000339.1:0-1793 GCF_018069605.1 Microvirga sp. HBU67558
ACGAGATAGGACTCGGCCGCTGCGGCGGGTCCGATGTGGACGGCCTCGTCGGCCATGTCCACGTGGAGGGCATCCCGGTCGGCATCGGAATAGACGGCCACGGTCTTGATGCCCATGCGCCGGGCTGTCTTGATGACCCGGCAGGCAATCTCGCCCCGGTTCGCAATCAGGATCTTGTCGAACATTGCGTGGTCTTCGTCTTGGCCCTCCGACATGATTCTGTTGGAGAGCATTCCTCAGGAAAGTGCGAGCTAGATGGCGCGGGCTGTCATTCGGGTCAAAACCGCTTCCAGAGTAACTTTGACAGCTTCCGCAGGAAGGAAGATCAGGAGGCCCGCGGACAGTGCCTTCTCGAAGCCAATCAGTGTCGAGAGCCAAGCCGTTCCAAGAACCATAATGATGGCGTCACCCAACAGAAGAACACCGAACGCTGCGACAACCGAGTGCATTGCTCCACGCTCGCTTAGGGATCCGACAACGCCGGTAGCGACGACGAAGCCCGCAAGGTAGCCAGCAGTCGGGCCTCCAAAACAGGCAAGGCCTCCACCGCTTTGGAATACCGGCAATCCAACTGCCCCCTCGACAAGGTACGCAGCGACCGTTGCGGTTCCTAAACGACCGCCGTATACGACCGCGAGAGCGAGGACCATAAATGATTGCATAGACATCTTCACTGGCCAGAACGGCACTTGGATGTGAGCCGAGACTGCCAGCAGAATCGTGCCGATGAGAACAAGTAAGACGATGCGTAGGCGAGTATTGCCCGGTATTTGAACCCAGAGCCTATTTGCGAGTGTCCGGGATGACATTTGACTCCGAACCATAGGCTTCTCCTCATTCTGTTCAGGTGTAATCTGGAGATAGAAAGAACGGATCGAGCTCTACCGGCGGGCTTGAATCACTAGAGCGGCCACATAATCTGAATGTGTCAGAAGATTTACAGCATCAGGATCAAGGCTACTGACGGCCAATAGGAGCTGCAAAATCTCGTCGATAGGTTCATCTGCGTGACCCTGCCTACCCCTCCCATCAACAAATTCAATGAGCAGCTGAGAGACATCATCGATTTGGATAGAGGCTCGCGTCCGTGAGGCGATGGTCATTGGGTGCTCCTCTCACAGGGGAATGTTATCGTGCTTCTTCCAGGGGCGCTCGCTCTCCTTGTGGCGGAGCATCGCCAGCGCCCGGGCGATCCGACGGCGCGTGGAATGGGGCATGATCACCTCGTCGATGTAGCCCCGTTCGGCCGCCACGAAGGGCGACATGAAGCGGTCCTCGTATTCCTTGGTACGGGCCGCGATCTTGTCCTGGTCGCCGAGATCCTGGCGGAAGATGATCTCCACCGCGCCCTTGGCGCCCATCACGGCGATCTGCGCGGTCGGCCAGGCGTAGTTGATGTCGCCGCCGATATGCTTCGAGGCCATCACGTCATAGGCGCCGCCGAAGGCTTTTCGCGTGATCACGGTAACGAGCGGCACGGTCGCCTCGGAATAGGCGAAGAGCAGCTTGGCGCCGTGCTTGATGAGGCCGCCATATTCCTGCGCGGTGCCCGGCAGGAAGCCCGGCACGTCCTCGAAGGTGACGATCGGGATGTTGAAGGCGTCGCAGAAGCGCACGAAGCGCGCGGCCTTGCGCGAGGCATCGGAGTCGAGCACGCCCGCCAGCACCATCGGCTGGTTGGCCACGAAGCCCACGGTGCGCCCTTCCACGCGGCCGAAGCCAGTGATCATGTTCCGGGCGAAGGATTCCTGGATCTCGAAGAAGTCGCCCTCGTCCACGACCTTCAGGATCAG
>NZ_JAGPUP010000340.1:0-1794 GCF_018069605.1 Microvirga sp. HBU67558
GGATACTGCTGGCGAATTCGTTATTCGGTGGAGCGGTTAAGGTGGGCTCAGCGTTCAAGCTGTGGGGGCTTGGGTCCAGACCTGGAGGGTTCCATGTCGCTCCGCCCGACCGTGAGTGCTGACGTTCCGACTTCGACCGCAATCGTTGCCCGTGCAGCCTTTCCCCAGGGCAATGCCTATCTGCGCTTGCGCGACCGCCTCGGGACGATCTTCACCGATGCCCAGTTCGCACCGCTCTTCGCCCATCGCGGTCAGCCGGCGGAATGTCCCTGGCGGCTGGCGCTGGTAACCCTGCTCCAATTCGCCGAGAACCTGTCCGACCGGAGGGCGGCCGAGGCCGTCCGAGGGCGCATCGACTGGAAGTACCTGCTGGGGTTGGAACTCACCGACTCTGGCTTCGATGCTTCGGTTCTCAGCGAGTTCCGCGGCCGTCTCATGGCAGGAGGCGCAGAAGAGCAACTGCTCGATACCCTTCTGGCACTCTGCCGTGAGCACAAGCTGCTGAGCGCCCGGGGCCGGCAGCGCACCGACTCGACCCATGTACTCGGAGCCGTCCGTTCCCTGAACCGTCTCGGCCTGCGTGACCGAGACCCTGCGCGCTGCCCTGAATGCCTTGGCATCCGCAGCGCCCGAGTGGCTGCGTGCTGAGGCGGATCCTGCCTGGCTGGAGCGATATGACCGGCGGGCGGGCGATCACGAGGTGCCGCAAGGCGAGGCGAAGCGGCGCGCCCACGCCGAGCAGATTGGTCGCGATGGCCATCAGTTGCTTGCGGCCATCCTGGCTCCTGGTGCGCCAATATGGCTGCGGCAAATCCCGGCTGTTGAGTTGTTGCGGCAGGTCTGGGTCCAGAACTTCTGCCTGATCGACGATGCTCCGACCACAGGGACGGAAGCGCCCCTTCGGCTGCGGTGGCGGGCCAACCAGGAGGGGTTTCCCCCCTCCTTACTGATGGTTGCCTCGCCCTACGATCCAGAGGTGCGCTACGCTAGGAAGCAATCAGCGATCTGGATCGGCTACAAGGTGCATCTGACCGAGACGTGCGACGAGGGCGGCCCACACTTGATCACGCATGTGGAGACCACGCCGGCACCCGTCGTTGATCGCGATGCGCTCGAAGACATCCATACGGCGCTCGAAGCCAAGGGCATGCTGCCCGGTACTCATCTGGCCGATGCCGGTTATGTTGCGGCCGACCAGCTTGTCGCCAGCCGGAAGAAAGGCGTCACGCTTTTAGGGCCGGCTCCCAAGGATTATCAGTGGCAAGCCCGCTCAGGAGAAGGCTTCACGGTGCAGGACTTCCTCCTCGATTGGGATAGGGAAGTAGCGACCTGCCCGGCAGGGCATCAGAGCAAAAGCTGGAGCCCCGACTACCATCAGGGGCGAACCGCGTTCAAAGTTCGCTTCTCGACAACAGATTGTCGACCGTGTCCCTTGAAGATACAGTGTACCCGAAGCGGACGGCGCCTGCTCACGCTACGACCACGCGAGGAACACGAGACGCTGGAGGCGGCTCGCCAGCGTGAGGAGCAGCTTGCCTTCTCAAAAGAGTATCGACAGCGCGCCGGCATCGAGGGAACGATTTCGGCAGGTGTCCGGGTCCTGCATCTGCGGCGCTCGCGCTATATCGGTCTCGCCAAAACGCACCTGCAACACGTGCTGACGGCGGCCGCCATGAACCTCATCCGACTCGGGGCTTGGTTTGCTGGCAAGCCGTTCGCACGAACCCGGCAATCCGCCTTCACCAAGCTCATGATGGTTCCCGTCCCAGCATGATGAATTCGCCAGCAGTATCG
>NZ_JAGPUP010000341.1:0-1842 GCF_018069605.1 Microvirga sp. HBU67558
AGGATCAAAATGCCCGAAAAAGTTGTCCTCCCAATGGACCAGTTTGACGGGTCAGGACCAAAGGCACAAGGCGCCCATAGAACCGCAGCATCCGCTCATAGGCCTCAGTCAAGCGCCGCCCAGCATCCCCTCGCTTGGCTTCCCTGCCTTTTCTCGAGAATGGAAGCGCCGGGCCGGGTGGGGTGGCGGTCAGGCTCCACGTCCACGTGCCCACTTGTGGCCCATGTGGTTCCTGATGAATGTTGCCGATGTAGGTGTGCCAGCGGCTGTCGCTGTTCCGATCTGGCCTGCTTTCGTCGAAGCAGGTCCAGCTCGTCTCCAGCCAGCTATTGTCAGGCCAAGCCTCAGAGGTTTTCATCCAATAGAGCTTCACGTGCCGTTCCGCGTCCTGCCGTGTTCAATCGGAGCTCTATCACCATACCTATGCGACGCAGCGAACTACCTCTCCAGTGGTAGCCCTGGCGGAGGAACCAACACCT
The DNA here is from genome assembly GCF_018069605.1 of Microvirga sp. HBU67558. Classification (NCBI taxonomy): domain Bacteria; kingdom Pseudomonadati; phylum Pseudomonadota; class Alphaproteobacteria; order Hyphomicrobiales; family Methylobacteriaceae; genus Microvirga; species Microvirga sp. HBU67558. The sequence continues at coordinate 480 of NZ_JAGPUP010000341.1, forward strand.
TAACCAGTCGTTAAGGGCTGCAAGGTCCAGCTCACGTGGACCCATCTTGGGTTGATGCTCCTATCCATCAAGGCTCCTCTCAGCGAGCACTGATGGCCAGCATGGGTCCTCTCGGATGCAAATTGCTGAACATAATTAGGGGCTACACAATCATGAACCATGACGTCGTCTACAATGAGCACATCCTCTCGATTGCTCAGAATGCACCTGCCGTTGTGACCACTGTTCTGGTTTGCCAGAATGCGCTCATCCGCAGTGGCGTCAGCCACATGCTCTCAGGAACGCACTTCATTGTGTCGGACGAGAAGCCCGACCGGTCACCAGAAGGGCCTGTCCTGTGCCTTATCTACAGCAGCCCGGCGACTGATGACCTGAGTGAGACCATCGAGCACTGCAAGGCGCAATGGCCTTCGGCTCGAGTGGTTCTGCTGACTGAGAGCATGGAACCCGCAGCCATGGCCCAGACCTTTCAGGCAGGCTTGGACGGGGTTTGCTCAACGGGGATGAAGCGTGAGGCCCTGATCAAGGCGCTTGAACTGATCATGCTGGGGGAAGCCTTCATCGCACCGGCATTGGCACTCAACCTGTGGGATGACGCGATTCGCCAGCATCAGGCTCGCCCGGATGGCGCCGTGGTCATCGGCCCTGCGGCCACTGGGATTGCCGGCAGACTTTCAGGACGCGAAACCCAGATCCTGAGCCATCTGACCCTCGGCGCCTCAAACAAGCACATTGCACGAGAACTTGGAGTGGCTGAAGCCACGGTCAAAGTCCACCTCAAGGGCATCCTGCGGAAGATCAAGGCAGCTAATCGCACCCAGGCGGCGATGTGGGCGCAACAGCATATGGATTTCGCAGCGAACGACGGGACCATGACCGCCGCTGAATAGTCTGGTGCTGCGGACTCACCGTGGAATCGGCTTCTTCTCCGTGTCGGCGTTCCTGTCCCATTGAGCGGCTCCGGTTTTCAGGTCGATTTCCATAGTGAACCGACGCGGCGCCGCCGCACTTGCCGCCGTGTTTCTCCCGAACGGTGACCGTTGCCACCGTCCTTGTGGCTTCGTCAAGCACCAGGGACGAACAGGCCAGTTCCGCCCGCGAAAGAAGTCGGTGTTGGGTGATGATCCGACCAGCCTTTCGCAGGATAGCGTTTAGATCTGACAGATGTGCAGAGCATAGGACCGAGCAAACGAGGCAGGCTACAATCCCCCCGTCACTTTGGGCACTCCCAAGCTTTCGGGTATTTGCTGGCGGCAATGATGCATCGACGCAAATCGTTCTGAAACAGTCTTGAACATTCCGTGATGGAATAGATCAGCGTGACCACCGTTTACTGGCCATCTGACGTTATTGAAAAGGCTGG
>NZ_JAGPUP010000342.1:0-1853 GCF_018069605.1 Microvirga sp. HBU67558
CATGCGTGTAGACATTCTCCGGGATCTGCATCGAGAAAGAGGAATAGATCTGATGGACAACGCTCGCTGCGAATCCGGTTAGCCCGCCATAGCGCGAGCTGGCTGAGATACTCCAAGACTGCATTGACCTAAGATCCTGTGCCGTAGTGAGCGACCTTCCAACCATCAGCATCCCGTGCGTGGAGGCCGCTCCGTGGAGGTGACGCTCGGTTCAGCCGCGACTTGAGAACAGGCGAAGCGCTAAATTGGATGACCCCGCGAGGTTCAATGGGAACCTCCACCCCAGACTTAGGATTGCGTCCTAAGCGCTTGGCCTTCTTGCGCACCCTGAAAATACCGAATGACCAGAGTTTGACGTTTTCGCCGTCTTCCAGCGCGGTGGAAATCGTCTTGAGGACCTGATCAACCAGGTCTGCGGCATCATCCATTGTGACAAAGCCCTGTTGGTACACGGCTCGGGTCAAGTCGGCGCGCGTTACGCTCTTGCCTGCCATCAGCGCACTCCGGTCAGGTTGGAAAAAGGGCTGCCGTCGCAACCAGCCCAAGTTTGGGAGGAGCGACATACTCAGAGAAGCGAAACACAAGCGGGCTGTGGTTCGTGTACGTTCTTTAGCACATGTAGTCGGCATTTAAAGTCTTTGTCCGTTATGTAATCGATTTCGTAATTTATAACATCGGCTTACTGAGTGAGCTGTCGCCTGACAGACACACCTGCAATGCGTCTCGTTACCGAAACAGCCAAATACGACGATGCAGCGATAGGTAGTCCGTGCCACTTCAGGAATTCCAACGTTGAAATAGAATCCGCACCATCCAAGAGTCAGCGCTTCGCCATTTAGGACGAGGCCACGCGCGACACGGTGTGTGCTAGATTCAGGTATCAATGATGTCAGACAGCGCTTCAGACGGTTTCGGGAATTATTGATCCGGCTTGGGTGATCTTGAAATCTGCGGCTGGTCGATCCAGTTTGGCGGGATGAAACATGTTGACATGCGCAAGCTGCCAGCAGCCGCGCAAGAGGAGCGCCGCCGGCAGGTCGTCGGACTGCGCGAGAGCGGCCTGACCTATGAGGCCATCGCGGCGCAGGTGGGCCTGACCCGGACCGGCGTCTTCGATATCTGCCGCCGCTTCGGCGAGCAGGGTTTGGCCGGATTGGCCAGTGGGCCGCGCGGCCCGGCACCCGGCACGGGTCGCTTTCTCGAGGCCGAGCAGGAAGTGCAGGTCCGCGCTCTGATCAGCCGGCACACGCCCGACGAACTGGGCCTGCCCTTCGCCCTGTGGAGCCGGGCGGCGGTGCGGGAGCTGATCGAACGGCATTGTGGCGTCCGGCTGGCAGTGCGCACGATGAGCACCTACTTGGCGCGCTGGGGTTTCACGGCCCAGAAGCCGCTCCGGCGCGCCTATGAGCAGTCGCCGAAGGTAGTGCGGCGCTGGCTGCGGCAGGACTACCCGGCCATCGTGGCGCAAGCCAGACGGGAGAAGGGCACGATCTTCTGGGGGGATGAGACCGGCCTACGCTCTGATGATGTACGCGGCCGCAGCTTCGCCCCACGCGGCCGGACGCCCGTCGTGCGCCCCAGCCACAAGCGCGCGGGACTGGGGCTGATCTCGGCTGTGACCAACAAGGGCGAGTTGCGCTGGATGGTGCTCGATGGCGCCATCAAAGCCCCGAGCCTGATCCGCTTTCTCGGGCGGCTCATCCAGGATGCCGACGGCAAGGTGTTTCTGATCTGGGACAACCTGCCGGCTCATCGGGCCCGGACGGTGCAGGACTGGTTGGCCGCGCGCACGGAGCAGATCGAGGTCTTCTCCCTGCCATCCTTTAGCCCTGAGTTGAACCCGGACGAGGGCC
>NZ_JAGPUP010000343.1:0-1857 GCF_018069605.1 Microvirga sp. HBU67558
CCCCCCCCTGAGCATGTTCGTGTCGGCATTGTAACGGTCTTGTTCTGGTTTCTATCCTCTCGCGACCCGGCCGCCAATGCTACTGCATGATTATCCCCATCGCGGGAATAGATGCTGGGCTTCGACCGTTAACGTAACTTGTGTTGGTCAGATTACCTAGGCGGTATGGCAATGGGGCCTACGACCGCAGCAGGTTGGGGGGCGTCTATCAAGTCATGAAAACCGCAGCAGAATACAGAAAGCACGCTGAAGAGTGTCGGGTACTCGCCAAGCAGATGCCTGAGGGGGAACAGCGCAATCAGCTTCTGGAGATGGCTAGAACCTGGGACACCCTGGCTGCAGAGCGGGAAAGGTTGGTCCGAAACCAATCCGAACTCGACACCGCGGAAGAGTCGAGCAAGGCTCGCATGTCCTCGATCCGCCAGTCATAGGACAGGCCCGTGCCGCGCTACTTCTTCGACACCTACGATGGAAACCAGTTCGTCCCGGACTCCAATGGACTTGAACTGCCGGATCTCGCGGCAGCTAAACGCGAGGCGCAAAGGGCCTTGGCGGATATCGCGAGAGATGCACTTCCTGACGACGACCAGCGAACGTACTTCATCTCTGTCAAAAACGAGGCTGGACAGATGGTGCTGCGGGCTGGCCTCACCCTCTTTGTCGAAACCATCGTCGGAACTTCAGCCGCATAGTCCTCAGATTGATACAGGTACCCTCCCGATGAAGTCACGCCCAACGGAGACCGGATGTCCGGAGACCAGATTGCCCTGACCTCGATCATTGTGATCGGGGTCTTCGCCCTACTTTTCGCGTTCGTCGTGAGCCAAAAGAAGCCCCCACGTAAGGGGCCGTAAGTCCGGATAACACCAGTCTTGGCATCTCAAAGTTGCGAGGGAGAACAGGCTACCAGAGGAACCGGCCATTGCTGTATGGATCGAACGACAAATTGAAGAAGAGGTATCCGACTACCAATGTCAGGATGCCCACACACAGAAGAGCGAGAAGGAGCAGGATGATGCGGGTCCTTCTCTCGTTGCTGAATAAGGCATCGTGCTCATCTGGCATGGGTTTACCCCGAGCTTGCCTAGTTTTATCAGCCTCACGGGCGCGAGCGAAGATAATCCAGAATTTCCGATAACCTCAGTATGGAATGAGCTAGCTGCGCCTCGAATGGCTCTACAGACGAATGATGTGGTAGCCGAAGAGGAAGAGCACGGCGAATGCCAGGATTATGAGCCAAATCAGGCCCACGCGCGTGGTCTTTTCGTGCTGCGACAGCCGGGCCTCAATGCTCTCCAGCTTTTGCAGCTTCTCACGCATTTCACGATCAACGTCACTCATTATGCCGTGTGTAAAAGATTACACGAAGCTTGTCCTTGCAGAACTGCAAGCTTTTCTTTCGCAAATGCCAGTGTAATCGATCCTCAATTAAGCAAGGATTCAGCCGCAATTTGGTCTAATCCTCAATATGAAAGGCGTCGTCCCCCGGAATCACTATTAAGTTTGCGGAAAATTCTCAAAGCCTCGGACACTCTGGCCGGAGCGGTCGGAACACTTGCGGCCGGTAACGTAGGCGCTGCCACCGTCCTCGGACGGATCATGAAAGATCCCTTTGTTGGGCTCATGATCCTCATGGACCTTGAGAGCATTGGCTTACGGGGCGAGGCAATCTGGCGGCTTTATCGAGATGCCCACAACATGAAGCTGGAGAGTTTCATCCAGCACGTCAAAGCTCAGGCGGGCGAGGCGCCCCCGGGGGTTGGTCCTGATGCCGTGAAGATGAAGGCGTAGGTGGACCTGCCCCCAGATGTGATCCACGGCTTATGCAACTTTCCGGGCTAGGTAAGTTTGTCGGGC
>NZ_JAGPUP010000344.1:0-1884 GCF_018069605.1 Microvirga sp. HBU67558
CCAGCTTCTTCCAGCGCAAGCTTCATATTGCCTCCGGTGATGGCAGTGCGGAGAAGATTTGCTGCCTGCGCCTCACACGCAAGCGCCATTGAGACGGCATCGGCCACTTGGCCAAGCACTGGAACGAAGCTCAACAAACCCACCGCCGTCGCCGCCCAATCGAGCACTGGCGACACTATCTTGAGCGCGTCCCCGACGGCGTGAATAAAAGCCCCACCGTTTTTCTTCGGTGACTTGGTGTCAGGCTGGTCCGTCCGGCCCGCCAGCATATCCGAAACCGCGTTTTGTTCCGCAGCGGTTTCGGGCACATGGGTCTTTGACTGCTGGACCGTGCGGTTCGCCAGCGACATGCTTTGGTAGAACTGAGCAAAGTCTTCATTGCTGATGTCACCGGAGTCGACCGTGTGGCCACCGCCGAAGTCGAAGAATGAATTATTGGTCTCATAGCCTGTGATCGCATTGTTAAGCTGACTGAACAGCAGAGGATCAGAGAGCAACTGAGAGGCCGCCTCCTGCACTTTCGGGTCGAGGCTTTTGTCCTCCGCCATCCTCGCGAGCTTGTCACGCGTCAGGTCACCGCTTCCAAAGAAGGCGTCCTGATTGCTCTTAATTGTTTCTAACGTCTCAAGCTCGGTACGCGTGAGACTCATCGACGAAGAAGCGACTTGAAGAAAGTCCTCTTTGTGCACCTTGTCTATTCCACCACCATATAACTGCTTCCATTCATCCGAGTGGCTGACGAAGTACTGAGCCGCCGCAATGACCTGGGGTGGACATTTGCCAGATTTTGATTCACCCTCGACGATCTGCTTGAATTCAGCCAGACTCAGGTTTTCGGGCAGGTTTTCAGAGTATCGGTAAAGCTCGCGTAATGCGTCGCTCCGAGTCATGGCGGACGGCTGCGGATCACCCGTGCTGTCGGATGGAATGTAGTTCTGAACGTAGCTTTGTGCCTGCTTATCCTGAAATTCGGCAACTTGGGAGTGATGGCGGGAGAATCCGGACAAGTCCTTCGCCGTGATCTTGCCACCGCAGCGGCCATCGCCCTGCGAGCCGATCGCATAAAACAGCTCTGGATCCTGCTGCAATCCCTTGATCGCCGCTTTCAAATCCGGGGGCGTAGAGGGATCGTTGGCTTTATCCGCCAATGAATCCCAACTGAGTGGAGCTTGGTCCTTGTGGCGGTTCAGCACTGCTACAATCTCCAACTCGGCCTGGGTCAGTGAGCCGCTATTCCACGTGATTCTCTCGCTTTTAACGGGCGCCTGTGCAACAGAAGGGTTGGCGATCTCAGAGGGCTCCGGCCCCCGATCCATCGACTCAATAGCTACCCTCATATTTTGCGGCAGCAGGTCCAATGGGTGCTGGGCCAAGTACTCCAACGACGACTCGGCATCTGACACGGATTCCGAATGCTCCCGGAACAATGCTCCCGCCGTCGAAGCGGATTCCCGCGCCAGCGGGTCACGGAGTTCCGACGGACAGGTCTTGTCCTCTAGCAGGGACATGATCAGCATCGCCTCAAACCGAGATGCGCTTTGCTGAGTCTCGTCGAAAGCCGATACCGGCTCTGACCTTGTCTGAGCGGACTGCGAGAAAAGGATGTTGGCGTTACTGACTGGCATTGTGGCCCCTCAGACGTGAAGTTGCATCCGCGACAAGGGCGTCACGAGATGTAGTCACCAGCGATAATGGTGATGAGCATTCGCCGGGTTACCAACTCCGCCTCCACAACCGTGCTCTGAGTGCACTGCTTGTTGATCGCACCACATTCTCTTTCCAGCCCACCTGGCCGACGATCGCTGCGTCCCGAATCTCATCATGACCGGTTCAGCTTTCGACAACCTGACTAACTCCAAAGAATCGATTCAGGATGCGGCCGCG
>NZ_JAGPUP010000345.1:0-1886 GCF_018069605.1 Microvirga sp. HBU67558
CATCCTTGGCGGTCGCTTCTAACGCAGTACTCAATCAAGAACACATGCTGCGCCGATCCCATGGACGGCGAGGGCGGTCGGCTTGCCTTTGGAAACTGTCGGGCTCTGCCAGACGTTACCAGTGGCCAAGGGCCGCTAGCCGTCAGAACTGCGAATGGACCGAGAACTAGCCTCATCGCCGCCTTCAGCAATGGCTGCACAGGCCTCCAAGGGCCTGGATGCGCCCGCCGTCGCCCGACTGCTGGTCGAGATCGGGCAGCGGCTCGTGCTCGCGGGTGAGAACTCGTACAAGGCACGCGCCTATACCCGGGCGGCCGAGGGCCTCCTGCTGCTCCGTGAACCCCTCGAGGAGGTCATCGCGGCCGGACGGCTCAAGGAGATCCCAGGCGTGGGCGCCGCCCTCTCAGAGACGATCCAGCGTTTGCACCGGGACAGCACCACGCTGCGCCTGGAGGCTCTGCGGGCTGAGGTGCCAGCGGGCGTGCTGGAGCTGCTGGCGATCCCGGGCCTGCGCCCGCAGAAAGTCCTCGACCTCTACCGCAAGCTCGGGATCACCAGCGTCGATGAGCTCGAAGCGGCTGGCCGGCAGGACCGCCTCAAGGCGACGAAGGGCTTCGGTCCTGCCTTTCAGGACAAGGTCCTCGCAAACATCGAGTTCATGCGGCGTTCGTCCGGGCAGCGGCTCATCCATCGCGCCGGCGAGCACCTCAGCACCCTGGAAGCAAACCTCAGGCGGTCGCATCCAGAACTCACCCGCATCGTTCCCGCCGGCGACTTCCGGCGTGGCACCGAGCTGGTGTCGGACCTCGCTCTTGTGGCCGAGACCCCGGCTCGCTCAGGGATTGAGATTGTCGATCTCTCTGAGGGGGCCAGAGTGTGGCTGGCGGACCCGCCGCACTATGGGGTCGCCCTGGTTCTAGCGACAGGCTCGTCCGAGCACATCGACGAACTCCGATCTCTTGCCGAGCGCCGCGGCTTGCGCCTCAATAGACAAGGGCTGTACCGCGGGCAGCACCTCGTTGACTGCGTGGACGAGAAGGACGTCTATGCGGCTCTCAACCTTCCCTTCATCGAGCCCGAACTGCGGGAGGGCAGGGGAGAGATCGCCCTCGCCGTGGCGCGACGATTGCCTCACCTCGTGGCCGATCAGGACATTCGGGGACTTCTGCACTGCCACACCGATTTCTCGGACGGCAGCAACACGCTCGAGGAAATGGCCGAGGCAACGCGGGCCAGAAGCTATGAGTATTTCGGTGTTGCGGATCACTCGAAGACAGCCAGCTATGCCGGTGGGCTCTCAGTCGAGAGGGTCGCTATCCAGCACGAACTCGCGGACGAGTTGAACAGACGCTACCAAGGTCGCTTCCAGATCCTAAAAGGCATCGAGTCCGACATCCTCGAAGACGGCTCGCTCGACTATCCGGACGCGGTCCTAGCTCGCTTCGACTTTGTGGTCGCGAGTGTGCACAGCCGCTTCAGGCTCGATGCCAAGACCCAGACCGAGCGGATAATTCGGGCGGTCTCCAACCCCTTCACGACCATTCTTGGCCACATGACGGGTCGGCTGCTCCGCCGCCGGGAAGGCTATCAGATTGACGTCGAGAAGATCTTGGAGGCATGCGCAAGGCACGGGGTGGCAGTTGAGATCAACGCCCATCCTTCCCGTCTGGATCTGGACTGGCGCTGGCATCAGCGAGCCCTTGAACTCGGGTGCATGTTCAGCATCAACCCGGACGCGCATAGTGTCGACGAGCTCGATCTCACCGCCTGGGGTGTGTTGATGGCCCGCAAGGGAGGCATTCCTCCGCACCGGGTGCTGAATTGCCTGGGGCGTCATGAGCTCGTAGGCTATCTCACCAGGCGGGCTATGCCGCTCAACGGGGTCA
>NZ_JAGPUP010000346.1:0-1890 GCF_018069605.1 Microvirga sp. HBU67558
AGGCTATGATCTACCTCGCCGCCGCCGTCATCAACTCACGATGAATCCCCACAAGCCTTAGGTCGGAAGATAGAAAGACAACGGGAAAAAACCCGGGGCTTCGGGGATCGTTCCCCGAAACGCGTCCTGGATGCAGCCCCGATTATTGAATATGGTGCCCGCCCATAAGGGGGCTCCCACATGAAACATATCATTCGCGTCGCCGCCGTCGTCGGTCTTGGGCTGCTCGCCACGGCCTGCGACAAGTGCGGCAACTGGAATATGAACACGCCGCAGTTCTGTCACGCCGACAAGCCGCAGTCCTGACCTGCCGACTGATCCTGATCGGGAAAGATCCTTGAAGCTCGTTCTCTTCGATGTCGACGGCACGCTGGTCGACAGCCAGGACATCATCGTCGCGGCGCAGCGCATGGCGTTCGCGGCCCATGGGCTGGAGCCGCCGAGCCGGGAACGCTCACTCTCCATCGTAGGGCTGTCCCTCGCGGAGGCGTTTACGGTTCTGGTCGGATCCAAGGGGCCTGTCGATGGGCTCGTCGCGGCCTACAAGGACGCTTTTCTCACCCTGCGCCAAGATCCGGCAAATGCGGAGCCGATCTTCCCCGGCGTCGACCATTGCCTTGAATGGCTCCGACGTCGGGGTGACGTGCTGCTCGGGATAGCCACCGGAAAATCCCGGCGTGGCGTTGCTCATCTGCTCACCCGCCAGGGATGGCAAGACGTCTTCTCGGTGATCCAGACCGCCGACGATGCCCCCTCCAAGCCTCATCCGGGCATGATCCTGCAGGCGACGCGGGAGGTTGGGGCCGAGCCCCACGACACGGTCATGGTCGGTGATTCCAGCTTCGACATGGCCATGGCTCGTGCGGCGGGCGTCCTGCCGGTGGGCGTATCCTGGGGATTTCAGACCGTGGCCGCTCTGACCGAGGCGGGAGCGGGACCCATCGTCCATTCCTTTCAGGAACTCGAGACGGCTCTGCAGGAATTCCTGGACGCTCCCTCGCCGATTTCCGCCTGAACCCCATCTTATGCCCATGACAGATCCACGCGACTGGTTCCCGTCGGAAGAGGAACCCAACCCCATGCGGGCTGCCCAGGCCGGCATGAAGCCCACCCTGCCGAAGCGCTTCTACAAGGAGGCCGGCGTCGAGGAGCGGGACGGCCTGTTCCATCTGACCCTCGACGGGCGTACGGCCAAGACGCCGAGCAAGCAGGCCCTGGCCGTGCCGACCCGCGAACTGGCCGAAGCAATCGCCGCGGAATGGCAGGGGCAGGGGGACGAGATCAATCCCTCCACCATGCCCATTACCCGCATCGTCAATTCCGCGATCGACGGGGTAGCGCCCCGGCACACCGAGGTCGTGGAGGATCTCGTGCGCTATGCCGGGTCGGACCTGGTCTATTACCGCGCCGGCGAGCCCGAACGTCTTGCCAATGCGCAGGACGAGGCCTGGAGCCCGGTTCTCGACTGGGCTCGGGACGCCCACGGCGCCCGTTTCACCTTGGGCGAGGGCGTCATGCATGTGGCTCAGCCGGACGAGGCTGTCACGGCGATTCGTGGCGCTGTCGAGCAGATCCGGTCGCCGTTCGCGCTCGCCGCCCTGCATGTGATGACGACTCTCTCCGGGTCGGTGCTGATTGCTCTCGCCCACGCGGCGCGTCAGCTGGACCTTGATCAGGCCTGGGCCGCCGCGCATGTGGACGAGCTCTATCAGGAGAGCATCTGGGGCGAGGATTACGAGGCGATGGAACGCCGCCGGCGACGCGAGGCCGATTTCAGGGCCGCTTCCACGGTCTACCGGCTCGCGACGCCGTCATAGCGCATTCCGTGGAAAAGTGGATCCGGTTTTCGCTGACGCGGCCCTTCGGGTCCACGGTGAACGATGCGCCGGC
>NZ_JAGPUP010000347.1:0-1890 GCF_018069605.1 Microvirga sp. HBU67558
GATCGTTTGAGGGCGTCTTTCACGCGGACGCGTTAACCAGAAGAGCAGCGAGAGCTTTCACGGCGCCTCCTGAAATGGCTTAGAATAAGCGCTCCCGAGCCCGTCCGCGCCCTCGCGGGTCAAAAAGGGCGCGTCGGGTCGCCCTGGCGAGGCCGACGGCGCTGAACCGCGACCGGAGTCTCAAAGGGAGACCTGAATGATCTCGCCTCTCAACGTAGCGAAGGCTTGCTTCACTTCGCCTTGCTAAGCTAAGGTCCAGTTTATCAAGAGCTTAGTCTGAGGACGCAGTGATGCTTTTCGGGTAAGTGGGGCATTTTGGGGGGCGAGGGATTCCTCCGACTGGACATTCATGATTCAATCCCGGCATGACCTCACCGCCGGGTGGTTCCAACAAACCGCTGTCTCAGAAGGTCCTGCGCGAGCTGGTCTCGGATCTGGCTGGCAAGATTGCTCGACTGGAGCAAGAGATCGAGCAACTGCGCCTCGACAACAGCAACCTGCGCCGCGACAATCAAGCCCTGAAGGATGAGATCGCCCGGCTCAAGCACCTGCCGCCGCGCCCACCCTTCAAACCCTCCGGCATGGAGAAAGCCACCCAGCCAAAGCCTCCCGGTCCAGGCCGGCGTCCAGGTCGTGGCGCCAAACGGGATCGGGTCACCCGCGAGGTGACGCTGCAGGTCGAGGTGCCACCCGGCTCGCGCTTCAAGGGGTACAAGACGGTGGTGCATCGGGATCTGATGCTGGCCGCCGAGGTGGTGCGCTACAAGCGGGAACGCTGGGTGACCTCCGAGGGCCAAACCATCATCGCGCCGCTGCCGCCCGGCATCACCGGCGGGTTCGGGCCCAATGTGAAGCGGATCTGCCTGGCTCTGCACACGCAAGGCCAGGTGACCACCGAGCGCCTGACCGATCTGCTGAACGGCATCGGCCTGTCGATCTCGAAGCGCGAGGTGGTGCGTCTGCTCACCGCCGATCTGGAGGCGTTTGAGCAGGAGGACCGCGCGATTCTACAGGCGGGCCTGACCTCCTCACCCTACCTCACCGTCGACGACACTGGGGCGCGCCATGCCCGCCGTCCTGCGGTGACCACCCAGATCGGCGGCGAGCGCTTTTGCGTCTTTCGCACCAGCCGGTCGAAGTCGCGCCTGAACTTCCTGACGCTGCTGCGGGCCGGCTGCGAGGACTACGTCGTCAACGAAGCCACACTGGACTATTTGCGGGCGCAATCTGTCGATGCGACTGTGATCGCTCGGCTGGCCACGCATCCGGACCAGGTGTTCGGTTCGCAAATGGAGTGGTGGCAGCATCTGTTGCGGTGCTCGATCAACATCTTCGACCGGCCTCTGCTGCAGGCACTGGACGAAGCCGCCACCTGGGGGCGCTCCGGCATCACGGGCTGATGGACAACACCGTCGTGGTCTCCGACGATGCCGGTCAGTTCCGGGTGACCACGCACGCCCTGTGCTGGATCCATGCGGAGCGCCACCTGCAGAAGCTGATGCCGGCCTCCCCAAGCAGGCCCAGGCGGTGGAGTTGGTCCGCGAGGCGATTTGGTGCTTTTACCGCAGCCTGAAGCTGTGGAAGCAGAGCCCCTCGCCAGGTGGGGAGCGGGCCTTCCGGTGGCAGTTTGACCGGATCTTTGGCCTGCGCACGGGCTACAAGGAGCTCGACGACTTGCTGGCCCGCCTGGCGCGGAGGAAGACCGAACTCTGATGTTCGTTGTCAATGAGCCTTGACGTGGGTATGCAATCCCGATGCAGGAACAGGGCCAGGCCGGATAAAGCGATTGCGCAGGGCCGGAGACAGAGCCGTCAAGACGACGGTTGAGCAGACTCTGATGCGCGGGTTGGTCACCGCATTTCCGTGTGTTCGTCCGGGGCTGCCTCGATC
>NZ_JAGPUP010000348.1:0-1954 GCF_018069605.1 Microvirga sp. HBU67558
TTCGCGCAGGCACTCCGGGAGCAAACAGCCGGTTCGCTGCGGATTGCTGCGATGCCAGCACTTGCCGGAAGTATCCTGACCCGGTTCGCCGCCCAGTTTTCCACCAGCAGGCCGGGTGTCCATATCTCAATCAGCGGAGTGCCGTCTCACCTCGTGATTGACGCGGTCGCAAGTGGTCAGGCTGATTTCGGATATGCTGATGGTCCGCTTGACCGGATGGGGATGGAGACCGAGGCTATTCCGGTGGCTGCGGTCGCGATCATGCCAAAAGATCACCGTCTGGCGCGGCATGACTGCATCACGCCGGCTGACCTTGAGGGTGAGCGTTTCGTAGGGGTCGGTCGGGGCACCCTCTTCCGATCCAGGATCGACACGGCTCTTGCAGGAATCCCACGAACCGTTTCGCTCGAAACGCCTCTATCCCACATCGCCTGTCTTCTTGTGGCTGAGGGGGGCGGCATCAGCCTCGTGGATCCCTATTCGGCAGCGGAATTTTTCGACAAGGGCATCGTTGCGAAACCGTTCGCCCCCTTCATCGACGCTGGGTTCGTTGGCCTACGCTCGCCCCAGCACCCAGCTTCGGCATTGGCAACAACGTTCATGCGCGGATTTCGACAGTATGTTGGCAGTTGGACGCCGTCATGATGCTACTACGCAGCATGCTTACGTCCTAAGCTTGAAGGGTCCGACGCCGCATGATCGAAAGTCGAAGCGCAGCTCGAGCTCGGTTCAGAATGCGATGCAGTGCAATGTCAGTAAAAGTCTGCTCAAGCAAGATTCATGTAATGCGAGACAGAAATTCCAGGTCTGCAGAACGGTGGGATCAAAGAGTTTGGTAGCACCAAGATCCCAGGGATGAACACATTCGGACATTGCTCAGTGCTGGCAATTTAACTTTGCGCTTACAGAGGCACCTCGCTGAACATTCTTATAGAACCTAGACTCATGTGGTACAGAACCACAGCTTACTTTGGGGAATGAATGTTTCCTTCCAAGCTGCCGGATAAAGACATTGTTTTTGGAGTTTATGGCGCGGGAGCGGAGAGATGATACTCTGACTTCTAGCTAGACTGATGATCTTTCCAAAGACAACAGTGTTGAGAAAGTGTAATAGGCGACGTATCAGCACGCCGCCTCCCAATGTACGAGCAAGGTGAGTGCGACGGCCCTAGTGTGCCTCCCGAGTGCTCCTGATGTAGTTTATCAGCGCATTCGTCGAGCTGTCGTGTGCTGTCACTTCCTTAACTGCTCGCAACTCCGGTAGGATCCGGGAAGCCAATTTTTTACCAAGCTCGACTCCCCATTGGTCAAAGCTGTTGATCCTCCAGATAATGCCTTGGACGAAGATCTTGTGTTCATAGAGGGCGATCAGCGAGCCGAGACGATGCGGCGTCAGCTTCCGGTAGAGGAGCGATGTCGTCGGCCTGTTGCCCTCAAAGATCTTGTGGGGGAGGAGCGCCTCAAGGGCGGTCTCAGACAGCCCCTTCTTTGCTAGCTCCGCCCTCGCCTCTCCCTCAGTCTTGCCGAAAGCGAGCGCCTCCGTTTGAGCTAGGACATTGGCGAGCAGCTTATCATGGTGGTCTCCCAACGGCGTCTGGCTTTCCACGGCAGCGAGAAAGTCTGCTGGGATTAGCTCCGTGCCCTGATGGAGAAGCTGGAAAAACGCATGCTGGCCATTGGTGCCCGGCTCGCCCCAGATCACCGGCCCGGTACAATAATCCACATGGCGGCTATCCCGTCGCGTGGACTTGCCGTTGCTCTCCATATCGCCCTGCTGGAGGTAAGCGGCAAAGCGGTGCAGATGCTGATCGTATGGCAGCAAGGCCCGTGTCGGGGCATCGAGAAAATTGCGGTACCAGATGCCGAGGAGGCCCATGATCACGGGGGCGTTGTCATGTCTGGATGGCGCCCGTTTGGCAATGTGCTTATTGATGATGCTTGGGCCTAGCGGGGC
>NZ_JAGPUP010000349.1:0-1966 GCF_018069605.1 Microvirga sp. HBU67558
GTGTTGCCGCCGATGAGAAACTGACCCGGTCGCCGATTCAAATCTGACCCACCGGCTATGCTGGGCCTTCGCGAGAGGAGCGGAGGGCCCGGATGATTGGAGGTGAGATGTCGATGGAGATCCGGGTGTTGGCCAAACATGGCAAAGGCGTGCGCGAGATTGCCCGCGAGCTGGGACTGTCGCGTAACACAGTGCGGCGCTATCTGCGCGAGCCGGAGGCGGCTCGGTATCGCTCTCGCCCCGCCCGGCCGGCCAAACTGGATCCCTACAAGCTCTACATTCAACAGCGCCTGGCCGCGGCTGCACCGGATCTCATTCCCGCCACCGTGTTGCTGGCCGAGTGCCGGGAGCGCGGCTATGCCGGCAGCTACACCATGCTCAAAGCCTTTGTGGCCTCGCTCAGGCCAGTGGCGGCGCCAGAGCCGGTGGTCCGGTTCGAGACCGCACCCGGCGAGCAGATGCAGGTGGACTGGGCCACCATCCGGCGCGGCTCCAACCGCCTGTCTGTGTTCGTGGCGACACTGGGCTGGTCGCGCAACACCTATGCTGAGTTCGTCTCGGACGAGCGCCTCGAGACCCTGATCGCCTGCCACGAGCACGCCTTTCTGGCCTTTGGCGGCGTGCCGCACGAGGTGCTCTACGACAACATGAAGACAGTTGTGGTCGAGCGTGATGCCTATGGCGGCGGCCGGCATCGCTTCCATCCGGGCTTTGCCGATTTTGCCGGTCACTGTGGCTTTCGCCCACGGCTCTGCCGTCCCTACCGGGCTCAGACCAAAGGCAAGGTCGAGCGCTTCATCCGCTATCTGCGCGCCAGCTTCTGGGTGCCGTTGACCAGCCAGTACGCACAGGAAGGTCTGGTCGTGGACCGCGAGACCGCCAACGTCGCCGTGCACCGCTGGTTGCGGGAGGTGGCCAATGCGCGTGTGCACGCCACGACGGCGGCGGTTCCGTCCGAGCGGCTAGAGAGCGAACGAGCCTCGCTCCAGCCGGTCCCTCGTCCCTATACCGGTCAAAGCAAGCGGCAGCTTGAGCCTCTGTCCTCCCGGCGACCGATCCTGGGCCTGCGGCATCCGCTTGCGCTGTATGATGCCCTTGCGGGAGCAGTCTCATGACCGATCTCCAGCATGCCCGCATCGCCGATCTGTGTGCCGAGTTGCGGCTGAGCGCGATGGCCGACCTGTATGGCCCGGCCGCGCAGGCGGCGGCTTCGCGTGAGGCCTCATACAGTGACTTCCTCGAAGAGATTCTGCGGGCGGAGCGGGATGCCCGTCGCCAACGGGCGCGTGATCTGTTTGCGCGCACCGCTGGCTTTCCGGCGATCAAGACCCTTGACAGCTATGACTTCGGCTTTGCCACCGGTGCGCCGCGCCAGCAGATCCAGGAGCTGGCCAGCCTCGCCTTTGTCGAGCGGGCCGAGAACGTGGTGTTGCTGGGCCCGTCCGGAGTGGGCAAGACCCATCTGGCGATTGCCTTTGGCTATCTGGCGACCCAGCGGGGCTGGAAGGTGCGCTTTATCTCCGCGGCTGATCTGGTTCTGCTGCTGGAGAGCGCCCAGCGTCAGGGACGGTGGAAGGAGGTCCTGCACCGGGCGGTCAACGTCTATAGGCTGCTGATCATCGATGAGATTGGCTACCTGCCGATGAGCCGCGAGCAGGCGAACCTGTTCTTCCAGGTGGTGGCCAAACGCTACGAGAAGGGCGCGATGATCCTGACGTCCAACCTGACCTTTGGCAGTTGGGACCAGGTCTTTGCCGAGGAGGCGGTGCTGACGGCCGCCATGCTCGACCGCCTGCTGCACCACGCGACGGTGGTGCAGATCAGTGGCGAGAGCTACCGGCTCAAAGACAAGCGTCGCGCCGGCATGGTGGCGAAGCCAAAGGAACGGTTGGGATAAGAACTGGGTGGGTCAGATTTGAATCGGCGCCCTCGCTCGAAGCGGGTCAGAATTCAACCGGCGTTGACA
>NZ_JAGPUP010000350.1:0-2055 GCF_018069605.1 Microvirga sp. HBU67558
TAAACGCCCGAGATCGCCTTGATCTCGGCGCGGTGACGGCCCCAGACCTTCTCCAGCGCGTCGGAGATCTCGCCCACTGTCGCCTTGACGCGGGCGGCCTTCACGGCGAGATCGAGCAGGTTGCCTTCGCCGGACGCGGCCACGTTCGAGAGATCAGAAAGCGCCGCGTCCACATCGGCCTGGTTGCGCTCGGCCTTCAGGCGCTGGAGCTTCTCGATCTGGCTTGCGCGGACGGCGGCGTTGTTGACCTTGAGGATGTCGATGGACGCCTCGTCATCGGTGCGGAAGGCGTTCACGCCGATGATCTTCTGGTGTCCGGAATCGATGCGCGCCTGGGTGCGGGCCGCCGCCTCCTCGATCTTCAGCTTCGGAATTCCCGCCTCGATGGCCTTCGCCATGCCGCCCAGGGCTTCGACCTCCTGGATGTGGCTCCAGGCCTTCTGCGCCAGCTCGTAGGTGAGCCGCTCCACATAGTACGAGCCGCCCCACGGGTCGATGATGCGCGTGGTGCCGCTCTCCTGCTGCAGGAAGAGCTGCGTGTTGCGGGCGATACGGGCCGAAAAGTCGGTCGGGAGCGCGAGCGCCTCGTCCAGCGCGTTGGTATGCAACGACTGCGTATGGCCTTGGGTCGCCGCCATGGCCTCGATGCAGGTGCGGGTGACGTTGTTGAACACGTCCTGCGCCGTCAGCGACCAACCCGAGGTCTGCGAGTGCGTGCGCAGGGGCAGGGACTTTTCGCTTTGCGGGTTGAAGCCCTTCACGAGCTTCGCCCAGAGGAGGCGCGCGGCGCGCATCTTGGCCACTTCCATGAAGAAGTTCATGCCCACCGCCCAGAAGAAGGACAGGCGCGGGGCGAACTGGTCGATGGTGAGCCCGGCCGCGATGCCGGCGCGGATGTACTCGACGCCGTCGGCGAGCGTGTAGGCGAGCTCGAGATCCTGCGTCGCGCCCGCCTCCTGCATGTGATAGCCGGAGATCGAGATCGAGTTGAACTTCGGCATGTTCTGCGAGGTGTAGCCGAAGATGTCCGAGATGATCCGCATCGACCCCTTGGGCGGGTAGATGTAGGTGTTGCGCACCATGAATTCCTTCAGGATGTCGTTCTGGATCGTGCCGGAGAGCTTTTCGGGCGGCACGCCCTGCTCCTCGGCGGCCACGATGTAGAGCGCCAGAACGGGGAGCACCGCGCCGTTCATGGTCATCGACACGCTCATCCGGTCGAGCGGGATGCCGGCGAACAGCGTGCGCATGTCGTAGATGGAATCGATCGCGACGCCCGCCATGCCCACGTCGCCCGCCACCCGCGGATGATCGGAATCGTAGCCGCGATGGGTGGCGAGATCGAAGGCCACCGACAGGCCCTTCTGGCCGGCCGCCAGGTTGCGCCGGTAGAAGGCGTTGGAATCCTCCGCCGTGGAGAAGCCGGCGTACTGGCGCACGGTCCAGGGCTGGTTCACGTACATGGTCGGGTAGGGGCCGCGCAGGAACGGCGCGACGCCCGGCCAGGTGTCGAGGGCGTCGAGACCCGCACGGTCCTCGGGGCCATAGGCTCCTCTGACCGCGATGCCCTCCGGCGTCAGCCAGGGCTCCGAAGCAGCCTGGGAGGAGGGCGCCAGGGGAGCGGCGGAGAAAGCGACGCTCGAGAAGTCCGGGATGCTGGTCATTGGCTTGCACCCATTCGAGGCGCTGCAATTAGTTCGTCCATGAACGCATAGGTTTTATAGATGAATGCTGGCAGGTCGCAGCCGCTGTAGATGAAGTCCTGGATGCCCGCCGAGCGGAGTGCGTCCTCCCGCATGATCGGACGACCCACCATATACACGAGCAAGCCCCCTGCCCTTCTAAGTGCGCGCGCTGTCTCCTCAACTACAGTCTCGTTGGGTGTAATCGCCTCATCTGCGAGAGCGAAGTAAACCTCATCGGAGGAACAGATGCAGGCACTTTGAGCACCCGATGCGGCAAAGGCAGCTGTAAGGGCATGAAGAGATGGGAAGCCGTCGTTCGTGACGGCTTCGATGCCGCCGGCCTCGAAGAAATTCTTGGCGAAGGTCGCCC
>NZ_JAGPUP010000351.1:0-2082 GCF_018069605.1 Microvirga sp. HBU67558
TCGCGGTACACGCGTCCGAGATAGATCTTCAGCCGCTTCAGTTCGCGGCGCATGCGCCGCATCTGGCGGGCATGGGCATAGCGACCGACCTGCACGGCTGCGCGTTGGGCCAGACGGGTGTGGGCCAGACGGGTGTGGGCCTGACGCAGCTCGAGGCCATGCCGCTTGGCCTGCCGCACCAGCGCCTGCAAGGCCTTCAGGCACAGCTTCGCGTCGGTGGGATGGGCCATCGCCTTGGGCTGCAGCGTGGTGTCGACGCTGATCCGCTCCAGGCTCGACGACCGCACGGCGCCGCTGTCCAGCCCGGCCTGGATGGTGGCCGCCAGCAGGCTCTCGAGTCCGTCGGGTCCGAGCCGTTTGCGCCAGCGCGTCAGCGAGCTGGGATCGCACGGCAGCTCATGCTGGAAGTACTCACAGCCACAGAACCACTGCAAATACGGGTTCTCGATCCAGCGTTGCACCACCGCCTCATCGGACAGGTTGAAGGTGTGCTGGAGATACGACAGCCCAACCATCAGGCGCGTCGGCTTGGCGGGCCGCCCCAGGGGCCGATAGAAGCGGCCGAACTCCTGATCGAAGCGGTCTTAGTCGATGAGAGCCGCCAATCGAAACAGCTCGTGACGGGGATCGAGGATTTGGTCGAGGCGGCTGCGGTAGAGATCACCGGAACTCGGCAGCGTCGGCTTGGGTCCCATGGCAAAGCACCAGGTTTGAGCGGGTCCGTCCCCAGATGCTGGCATTTTACAATGCTTCGTGGCGACGAAGAATCCTTCTGCCCCAACAAGTTGTGGGTTATTTAGGGCCGACTAAGTGACTTGCCTCAGCTTAAAAGCACCTTCAGAGCCCATATCTCCGTTACGTTGACGATGCTCTTGCCCCTCGGTCTTTAGCACGTCATGCTTGGGCGAGCACAGGGCAGTCGAGGATAGCACCGTATTTGCGAGAGCCATTGGCGCACCGGGGGTAGTCTCTCAAGGATTCCGTTTAGCCCGTGATTGCGCTGACACGTCCCTGCCGGGGCGCGGGGCGAGCCGTTCCGCTTGTTGGTATGCGCCGCTGATCTAGCGGAGTGCATTGTCCACATAGCAAGGCTCTTTCCGCGAAGCTCCATCATGCGGAGACGGCTGTTGAGCACATCGACGGCCCTGCACTGATGGAGCTTCTGGCGAGCGATGTGGCGCATGAGAAGACTCAACAATTCCAACAACGACGAGAAACACTACAAGCACGCATCCATATCCAGACATGTGTCTCTTGCTAGGCATACGGCCAGATGCGCTCCAGAGGATCCAATTTGAGCGAAGCGGAGGGCAGCGGCAGGCGCGCGATCGTGTCTCAGACGGGCAACGTCCACCCATCATGCCACTCCGCTTGTCCCTGGATCAGCACCGCGTGAGCGCTTGGCGCACTTCCATCGCGCCTGCGTCCGCTCGCGGAAGCGCTAACACAAAGACATAACGCGTTTCTGCCAGACATGCTGCAAACAGCCAAAAGCCATTGTAGCTCTTTTCGACAACGCTCGATAGGCCGCCGCACTCGGGCAGACCTGGATCGGTTAAACTTTCTGGCCAAACCGCACCTCGTCCCCCAGAGCTTGACACAGCCCCCGAATTGCAAGCCGAGATGCATCTACTGCATTCGTGCTCTGCGCCATTGGCACGCCCTTTGCAAAGTCCTCGTCGAACGGCCACCGAAATTGCCGACCGGATCCTTCAGGTCTGAGTAACCACACAATCAATGTGATAAAGGTAAGGAAAGCAACATGCCAGAGCCGCACCAACATACTGAGCCGAGAAGCGCTTTATCGCGCCCTGACGGTCAGCCCTTAACCTATCGAAAGTACGTCGCCGGCGCCCCACGGCGATGTTCGAACCCGAGGTTCGGGAAGGTTATGTTAGAGCTGACAGCAGGATATCCCATCAACGCAATAGGGAGAAGAAACAGCATGGCGCGTGTTGCATTGGTCACCGGTGGCACCCGCGGCATCGGTGCCGCGATTTCAAAAGCCTTGAAGGATGCGGGCTACAAGGTTGCGGCCAATTACGGCGGCAATGACGAGGCCGCCAACCAGTTCAAGGGTGA
>NZ_JAGPUP010000352.1:0-2101 GCF_018069605.1 Microvirga sp. HBU67558
GCCTGGCTCATGGCAGCTCTGATCATCTCATCCGCGCAACCGGATACTTCTCAAGCCGCCTGAAACCAACGCCAGCTTCGTGCCGACGCATTATTCAGGGCCGACTACTTAGCATTCGCGATCCGAAGTTCCCGGATGGGCATGAGCGCTTGGTCCGGCACGAGCATAGTCCCGAGCGCACCATTCAAACGGATTTTTTACGGTAACTGGTATAGCACACAATGCATCGATCGGAAGGCACTCGTCAGGCGGCAAGACCAAAGTCCTAACCTTTGATGCGCTCTGGCACGTCCTCTGCGATATCTGCGATTTGTCTGAGCCGCAAGAATGTTGGAATTTCTTTGGGGCATCTGGATGTGTGTCCGTTTGAGCGTCCGATGCTCTAACTTCGAGGATGAACCAATCATGGGCCTAACACTACTCCTGTCTCTTAGCGAGGTGGGAGATTGTGTCCGGTCAATTCGGGGGCTACTTTATTCGGTTTGACGTTGTGCCTCTGAGAGCTTCTTGACGAGACGTTTGCCGTACTCCACGGACGGGCGCTCGATCCCGTGATAGCTGACGTGGGCGATGATGGTAGCTAAGCCAAGCACGATTGCTGAGACGGCAGCGAAACGGAGCCATTGAGGACCATCGCTGGCATACACGCGCTGCAGTACTGGGCCACTCAGTACAATCAGCGGGATGTGCCAAAGGTACACAGAATAACTGATCCGCCCATAGTACGACAGAATACGGGATGCCAGAACGCGAGGCTGGCACAAAGCGGCGCTCAGTAAGATCAAGGCGTAGGCGATGGTGTCGACATGGACTCGATGAAAGATGCCCCATCCCAGGCTCCTGGATACTTGCCATGAGAACAGGAGCAGGCCTGCAGCAAGAGCTGCTGAGCCGAAAAGTTTGGCCCGCGGGTTCACCTTGAGTGCGACATAGGCTTCGAAGGCAAGCAAGCCCAACGTGAATGAGGGGAAGAAGCGCACTATCGAGCCAGCATCAAATTGCGCCCACAAACGCGGGTTAGAAACCAACCATGAAAAGTGATTGGCAAAGATGTAGTAGATAACGAGCCCCACAAAGAAGGTTATGAGGCGTGCCTTGATGCCCTTGGCGAAGAAGTACAGCAGGGGAAAGATGGCATAGAATATCATCTCCACGCCAACCGCCCACCCTCCTGCAACGGCGCTCCGGCTCCATTTCGGAACGAGATTGAAGAGAAACGAAACGGACCCAGCGATTAGCCCCCAGTCGGGCGCACTCCACCTTGTTATGCAATAGTGTAAAGTGGAGTAGATGATTACTGTATAGAAAAGGGGCGCAATCCGGAAGAAGCGGCTGGTTGCGAAGCTCACCAAAGGCATGCCAGTTGCGATATGACGCGGCATCGTCAGGCTCAAGGAAAATGCGCTGATTACAAAGAACAGCCACACTCCTGAATACCCGAACTCAATCAAGGGCGCGAACGCCGGAGGGGGCGCTAGGTTCGGCGTCGACACCCGATAGACGTGGAAAAGAAGCACGTAGAGAGCCGCAATCCCGCGCAGATTGTCGAGAAATTCGAGCCGGTCATTTTGCATTTGCTGCCCCAAACCAGCATGCTGAATCACACGAATGCTTGCGGAGCCGCGATACTATCTCAAGATGATGCCTCGGGGAAGCTCACGTCTCTGAAGTGTAACCCCTGAGAGTGGCGCGAAGATGGAAGCCTGAAGGCGGTCAAAGCAGCTTGCAGGAGAGGGGCTGCTAATTCTTAGCAATCAGAACAAGGGTTACTTGATCAGCCTACCGAGGCGGGCCTTCAGCTCCAATTTCATCCGGTTGACCATTGTCAGAGATCGCTCAGCGTGGGGTTGTGCGCTGATCGCTTGGCGTATGACCCGAAAGGCCCTGAATTCGTTGCCAATGGTTTGCAGCTCGTTCCGGTGCTCTAAGGCTGTTTGGGCTTCCGTCCTTCGCATCTGTGCCAAACTAGGCGGCTATAGGGCCTCCCGCGCTGCCTTCTCCGCCTCGGCAGACCAATCCGTTACCGGAGCGTCGACTTCCTCCGCCTCACAGTTTCCTGAGACACCCTATAAGCGGACGGGATCCGCAGAAGGGTGATGAC
>NZ_JAGPUP010000353.1:0-2261 GCF_018069605.1 Microvirga sp. HBU67558
CTCTTTCTCGATGCAGATCCCGGAGAATGTCTACACGCATGTTGTTGGAGCATCACTGTTCGGAGCGATCAGTGGCGCTGTTCTGTTTTCGGCAATCGCATCACTGAGAAATCGGATCATGTTGCGCGGATAGGGACCAACCATGGGTGCAGCAAGACTCTTCAGCGCTAGCTTCCTCGGCCAGAGGGACCTCCAGCAATGCGCCGTGATCCGGCAGATGGTGCGGGATCTCAATCTTCCCATCGAGGTTGTCACGGTTCCGACGGTGCGCGAGTCCGACTGTTTGGCACTCATCAGGTGCAACAGCAACCTCGGCCCGACCGATCGTACGAGAGCGCTCTGCCTCGACCGCAGCCTGCTCGCCGCGGAAACTGCGTACGGGGAGGGCGAGTGCGTCAGCGACAGGCTGATCGCAGTTGCCCGATCGCAGATGACCGAGGTCGACCAGCTGCAGTATCTCGAGCTGCAGGATGCCAGGACCGTGTGCGCTATCCAGGGCTTGGCCGAGAAACCGACCGCTCTTTGCGTGGCCGCCTATGGCGGGCCTACGCGCCTGATCAACAATGTTCTCCTGATTCCGCCGCCGAAAGCTCTGGACGATCGCGAGCTCGAGTTGGACCCGCATGTGATCGGCCACCAGGCGAGGATGAGTGCGGAAGCGCCGCAACCGTCATGACACTCCACCCCATGCCCCATGCCCTGATTCATGACCTCAGCAGCCGGCTGACCGGTGCAGCAGCGGCGGAAACGCTCCAGGCCTGGTGTGAGGAGCATGGTCTGTCACAAGGGCCGATCACCGCAGAGGTTCGTCATCTCTGGTGACTACGGTGGTGTTCTCCTCGTCATGGCTCTATCCTGTCAGGATTTAGAGCCTCCGCAAATCCCGCTACAGTCCATTCACGAAGACTCTCGAGGAGTACTGCGCGATGGCAGCGCCCTTATGCACAATGTACCGGGCATAGAAAATCAATAACTCTCAAACGCTGGCTTTAGGGGAGAGGCCCCATGATGTCTGCTCACCACGTGACTCCTGCCGCACCAGTAACACGGGACTACACCTACAATCTATTCAGAAACCGGCACCTCCCCAAAATCATCTGCGCTGTGCCTGAGCATTGTCCTGTACCTAGCTTCATTAACTCGAACGATTGGGCGTTTGATCAGGTGCTTCGCCCTGCCGACGCGACACCGCTCGGTTTCTTCAGCCGGGCGGCACAGGCAGGGGTGCGATTTACCAGTTACTATCTCTTCCAAACCACGGGCCTTACTCAGCGCGAGTGATTTCAGAAGCTGAGTGATGACGGTGTTGGAAGGGCGGTGTATTGAGACGGGTGACGAGTCTGCTAGAACCTCGTCGAGAGAGCGATGCGCCACGAACGACACTGCCAACGTTTTGCGCCTGTGTCAGCCAGATGCAGTTGACGACCCCTCGCAGGATATTCTCCGAGCCGGTGTTTTATCACTAAGTCGTCGGCCCTGAATAACCCACAACTGATTGAGGCAGAAGGATTCTTCGTTGTCACGAAGCATTGTAGAATGCCAGCATCTGGGGACGGACCCGCTCAAACCTGGTGTTTTGCCATGGGACCCAAGCCGACAATGCCGAGCTCCGGCGATCTCTACCGCAGCCGCCTCGACCAGATCCTCGATCCCCGCCACGCGTTGTTCCGCCTGGCTGCTTTGATCGACTGGGACAGATTTGATGAGGAGTTCGGCCGCTTCTATCGGCCCCTGGGGCGGCCCGCCAAACCCACGCGCCTGATGGTCGGGCTGTCGTATCTCCAGCACACCTTCAACCTGTCCGATGAGGCGGTGGTGCAGCGCTGGATCGAGAACCCGTATTACCAGTGGTTCTGTGGCTGTGAGTACTTCCAGCATCAGCTGCCGTGCGATCCCAGTTCGCTGACGCGCTGGCGCAAGCGGCTCGGCCCCGACGGACTCGAGAGCCTGCTGGCGGCCACCATCCAGGCCGGGCTGGACAGCGGCGCGGTGCTGCCCTCGAGCCTGGAGCGGATCAGCGTCGACACCACCGTGCAGCCCAAAGCCATCACTTATCCCACCGACGCCAAGCTCTATCTCAAGGCGCTGCAGGCTCTGGTGCGGCAGGCCAAGCGGCATGGCCTCGAGCTGCGGCAGACCCACACCCGTCTGGCCAAACGCGCGGCCGTGCAGGTCGGCCGCTACGCCCATGCCCGTCAGATGCGGCGCATGCGCCGCGAACTGAAGCGGCTGAAGATCTATCTCGGACGCGTGTACCGCGA
>NZ_JAGPUP010000354.1:0-2510 GCF_018069605.1 Microvirga sp. HBU67558
GCTACTTCAGCCACAAACCCGTCCGCTACGCCGCATGCTCAAGACAATGAGGACCGGATCAATAACTGGCGCCATGCGTTGAGGCCGATTTGGTCGCTGGACAGGCTCAAGCAGCAAGGTTGGCCGCAGCTTTCCATTCCGCCATGGCGTCGAGGCGGTGGAGATGGGCGGCGGCAGCGGAGCGGCGGGAGCGGGGTGGACCGAAAAGATTGCGGACGGCAGAGAACACGCTGACGAACCGCTGCAGATACCTGGGTGATCGAAAGCCCTGCATCACCTGCTCTCGGCGCCGGAACGGCAGATGCGAATTCTCCGCTCTGTTATTCAGCCCTTTAAGCGAGCGGTGTTCGACGTCTGGCATGATCTGCCGCTGGGCCGCGGCGTAGGAGCCGAGCTTGTCGGTGATCATGCGCCGGGGTGGGCCGCCCTGCTTGCACAAGAGTCGCCTCAGCAAGCGTTTGGCCGCCTTGGTGTCGCGGCGGGTCTGGATAACCTCATCGAGCACATAGCCATCCTGATCCACAGCCCGCCACAGCCAGTGCTTCCGGCCAGAGATCGTGATCACGACCTCGTCGAGGTGCCAGATGTCGCGGCGGCTCGGCGTCTTGCGCTGGAGGTGGCGGGCGTAGGCCGGCCCGAACTTCAGCGCCCAGCGGCGGACCGTCTCGTAGGAGACAACGATGCCGCGCTCCAGCAGCATCTCCTCGACCAGACGCAAGCTCAGGGGAAATCTGAAATACAGCCACACTGCATGGGCGATGATCTCAGGCGGAAAGCGGTGGCGTTTGTAGCTTACGGACTTGCTCATGCCGGACCATCTACACGGCTCGCCCTCATCCCCGAGTTAACGTGACAACGCCGGCGAAACTTTGGTCGGTGATGACCACGACGTGCTCCCCGTTGGCTTTGGAGGCCGCTCTGCTGTAGAACGAGCTCACGGTGCCGCTCGGGTCGGAGTTGTTGACGAAGTTGCCATTAGCACCCCCGATGACGGCAAAGTCCGCGGCGTCGAAGACGAACGTGTTGTCCTTCGGATTGAAATCTATAGCTATGGCACGGACGTCATGCCCTCCGGGGGAGCCGGACTTCGGGTCATGGTACCGGAACTCGAAGCGATCCTCGCCGGTGCCGCCTCTCATCTCATCCGAGCCGTCCCCGGCGACAAGAGTGTCATCTCCGGGGCCGCCATCGGGTAGATCATGATCCGAAGCGACGTGATCGCGTGGCTCATTGGGCCCGATATCACCATAAAGGATGTCATTGCCTTCTTCTCCCAGTAGTTCGTCACCACCACCACCGATGACGGTGTCATTACCGGCGTCTGCGAAGATGAGGTCCCCATTGGCAGTGCCGTTGAGGCGGTCATTGCCGGGCGTACCAAGAATCGTCTCTTCCTCAATCAATACTTCGGGAAGATCGTTGGCCTCATAGCGGACGCCATGGAAGGGATGGTCATAAAACGGGGACCCGAAGACACGGCCGTCGGGGACGTCACTTCCGGTCGTACCCTCCAGCAGAACACCTTTGTCAGGATCAAAAACGCCAGCGCCTACACTCATCGAACTTCTCCGTAGATCAAAGAAAGTCACGGTGCCTTTATGCCTCTCGTCCATAGTCAGGGGAAATCTCTTTTCTCAACGGCCCTCCCGATGCTATCGATGCCATTGATCGCATCTCCGCTGATCGCCGATGCCCTCGGAATCATCAGTCCTTACCTGCGTGCTGCGACTGTCGAAGGGTCGATCCCCTAGCGGTTTCTATATCCCCGAGGATGGCCCCAGAGTGCGAGGGGCACGCCGGATCGCACCAGCGAGGGGCTGTGTTGCGCCAGCCGCAATAGCGTCGCAGGCCCGCGATTCCGCAACGACGACATGCCAAAAGGGCCGAGGCTTTGCCGCCTTGATTGTCTGATCCGAGACCTCCTTGGTGGCAGCAACGACCTGGAGGACTTGGGGAAGTGCTCTGGGATCGGGTGGCTTGTAGCGGTGGTTGGCCAGCTTCGGTTCGGCGACCAAGCGGCTGCGCGCCGACTCATCCGGTGTTCGTCCCTTGAGCACGCGCTGGCGTCTTCTGTTGTAAACCTGATTGAAGCCCTTGAGCAGCGTCTCGAGATCCTGATGGCGAAAGATCGTAATCCCCAGCACCTCGCGCTGTACCCAGCCGTTGAAGCGCTCCATGAGGGCATTGGTCTGCGGCTTGTACGGCTTGGTCCTGCGGTCCTCCACCTTCAGCTTGCGGCAGGCGTCCTCGAAGCCATTGGCGGTGAAGCAGGAGCCGCCGTCGGTGAGCACATGCGTGATCGTGATCGTAAACGGGAAGGCTCGCACCACCTCGTCCTCCTTGACCGCCAGGTGCACCCACCGCGAGCAGCGGTCGATGGCCACATACAGGAAGCGCTTGCGGCGCTCGCTACTGGCGGTCTGCAGCTTGGGCAGGTGCTTGATATCCATGTGCACGAAGCCGAGATCGTAATCCTTGAATCTGCCGCTCTCCCGTTTGCGCTGCTGCGC
>NZ_JAGPUP010000355.1:0-2583 GCF_018069605.1 Microvirga sp. HBU67558
GGGCGACCTTCGCCAAGAATTTCTTCGAGGCCGGCGGCATCGAAGCCGTCACGAACGACGGCTTCTCCGACAACGACAGGCTCCGGCACGCCTTCGCGCAAAGCGGAGCCCGGCTGTCCTGCATCTGCTCGACGGACGAGATCTACGAGCAACATGCCGCCGCGGCGGCCGAAGCTCTGCGCGCCGCAGGATCGACCCTCGTGGCTCTGGCGGGACGACCGGGCGAGCGGGAGGATGCCTGGACCCGGGCCGGGATGACCACCTTCATCTTCGCCGGGTGCGATGCTCTCACGATCCTGGGCCAGGCTCTCGACGAGGCCGGCGCCTGACGCGGCGGGACGTTTCCTGACCTCACGCAAAGCTGAAACCCCAGGCCGGAACCCGCTGAAAAGCCTCACGTTGGTTCAGCCCATTCCTTCTTGCTGTGGAGCGTTCCATGCGTGTGATGTCCTGGCTCGGCGCGGCGGCCTTGTCCGCCCTTGCCCTCGCTCCCGCGGCCCACGCACAGGCCAACCGGTTCGACGGCAACTGGAGCGTGGAGGTCGTGACGGAAAAAGGCGCCTGCGACCGGGCCTACCGCTATGCGGTGGTCGTCCAGAACGGCCGGGCCCGTTACGGCGGACCGGAGAACTTCAACGTGAACGGCCAGGTCCAGCCGAACGGCTCGGTCTCGGCCAGCATCTCGCGCGGCCAGGACCGGGCCAACGTGTCCGGCCGTCTGTCGGGCAATACGGGCCGCGGCACGTGGTCGACCTCGGGTGGACGGGTCTGCTCGGGCTATTGGAACGCGGAGAAGCGGGGGTGACGTTCCTCCGCCGGTCCCGTCTCCGACCATGCGCCGATAGCATCCCTGTGCCGGATGCCCTAAAATGACGCCCATCACCGTGTTTCATTCGTCAAGGGTACCCGTTTCAAGGCCATGACCAGCATCCCGGACTTCTCGAGCGTCGCCTTCTCCGCCGCTCCCCTGGCGCCCTCCTCCCAGCCCGGCACCGAGCCCTGGCTGACGCCCGAGGGCATCGCGGTCAAGGGAGCCTATGGGCCTGAGGATCGCGCCGGGCTGGACTTCCTCGACACCTGGCCGGGCATCGCGCCGTTCCTGCGCGGCCCCTACCCGACCATGTACGTGAACCAGCCGTGGACCGTGCGCCAATACGCCGGGTTCTCCACGGCCGAGGATTCCAACGCCTTCTACCGACGCAACCTGGCGGCCGGCCAGAAGGGCCTGTCGGTGGCCTTCGATCTGGCGACCCACCGTGGATACGATTCCGACCATCCGCGCGTGGCCGGCGATGTGGGCATGGCGGGTGTCGCCATCGATTCGATCTACGACATGCGCACGCTGTTCGCCGGCATCCCGCTCGACCGGATGAGCGTGTCGATGACGATGAACGGCGCGGTGCTCCCCGTTCTGGCGCTCTACATCGTGGCGGCCGAGGAACAGGGCGTGCCGCCCCAAAAACTCTCGGGCACGATCCAGAACGACATCCTGAAAGAGTTCATGGTGCGCAACACCTACATCTACCCGCCGAAAGGGTCGATGCGCATCATCTCGGACATCTTCGCCTATACCTCGGCGAACATGCCGAAGTTCAACTCGATCTCGATCTCCGGCTACCACATGCAGGAAGCCGGCGCGACGCAGGATCTCGAGCTCGCCTACACGCTCGCCGACGGCGTCGAATACATCCGCGCCGGCATCGCCGCGGGCCTGACCATCGATCAGTTCGCACCGCGCCTTTCGTTCTTCTGGGCGGTGGGCATGAACTTCTTCATGGAAGTCGCCAAGATGCGCGCCGCGCGCCTGATCTGGGCCAAGCTCGTGAAGGGCTTCGACCCGCAGAACGACAAGTCGCTGCCGCTGCGAACGCATTCGCAAACCTCGGGCTGGTCGCTGACCGCGCAGGACGTGTTCAACAACGTCACCCGCACCTGCATCGAGGCCATGGCGGCCACTCAGGGCCATACCCAGTCGCTGCACACCAACGCGCTGGACGAGGCGCTGGCGCTCCCGACCGACTTTTCGGCCCGCATCGCGCGCAACACGCAGCTGTTCCTGCAGCAGGAGAGCGGCACGACCCGCATCATCGACCCGTGGGGCGGCTCCTATTACGTCGAGCGCCTGACCCACGAGCTGGCGCAGAAGGCCTGGGCGCATATCCGGGAAGTCGAGGAACTCGGCGGCATGGCGAAGGCCATCGAGGCGGGAATCCCGAAGCTGAAGATCGAGGAAGCGGCGGCGCGCACGCAGGCGCGGATCGATTCCGGCCACCAGAAGATCATCGGCGTGAACGCCTTCCGCACCGCGGACGAAGCCGCCATCGACATTCTCAAGGTCGACAACGCGGCCGTGCGGGCGAGCCAGATCGACAAGCTGAAGCGCCTGAAGGCCGAGCGCAGCCAGGCCGACGTGGACGCGGCGTTGTCCGCCCTCTCCACGGTCGCGGCGTCCGGCGAGGGCAATCTGCTCGACCTCGCCGTGAAGGCGGCGCGGGCCAAGGCCACGGTGGGCGAGATTTCCGACGCGCTGGAGAAGGTCTGGGGCCGTCACCGCGCCGAGATCAAGGCGATCTCGGGCGTTTA
>NZ_JAGPUP010000356.1:0-2778 GCF_018069605.1 Microvirga sp. HBU67558
AAGGTCATCCAGGCGACCCTGGAGGACTTGAAAGCGACATCGGACGATCTGGACGCGGCGCTTCTCGGCTGGCTAGCCATTGAGGGCCTGAACAGCCTCGAGATGCATGACCTCAGCCCTTTCTCGGAGGAGGAGCACAAACGGGTCGTCGAAGCGGTCAACCGCCTGCTCGTCAGAGGAATTGCTGAGTAGGATGCCCAGGCGCAGGGCAGACGCATCGGTTTGGAGGCGCGACGCCGATCTTTCATGCTGCTTGAGGTGGAACAACGCGGGTAGCGAAATGCCACGCCAGACGTTGCGCCATCCAGGAGCTGACATGCTGCCTGGAACTCACAAACGAGAACGCCCCGACAGAGGTAGCCGGGCAGGGCTCGCTGTCAGGGCGCTTGTGTGATGCCGGTTGCAACACCATGCTGTAGTAGTACTCCAAGTGCGGCAACGATTCAACGCGCGCTGCGGGCAACCGCGGAACTTCTTACTGAAAGGCCGAGCACCGGACCTTCTACCAAGGCCCATGCGATTTGTTTGGACTAACGTCATTTCAATACGGGCGCAGCAGTAATGATCGACGGGTGCATCCGCACAGCATCAACCGGTTTGACCATTTCTGCTCGCGATGCACGGGTCGTTACCCGTTTCGGCTTCTGTCGATGCCGAGGAGTCGCCTCTTTCGCCTGACGGATGTCTGTTTAATTCAGCCCGCAGCCGTGATCATGATCTCGACCAGAGTATCTTTGCCAAGATCAGCGACGCCCACAGTGGCCCTCGCAGGGAAGTTCACCGGTGATAGCCATCGCTTCCAGGCTGCATCCATCTCGGCTTTTCGGTTGAGATCTGTCAGGAAGATGGTTGCAGACAGCAGACGGGTTTTGTCCGTGCCGGCCGTCCTGAGATACTCGTCGAACTTGGCGAGGATCTGCTCCGTCTGCCCCTCGAGTCCTGCCGACATATCGTCAGCAACCGTCCCGCCGACGAAGACCAGTCCGTTGTGCACAACGACGCGATGCATGATGGGCGTTTGAATATGCCGCTCAGTCACTTGGATTTTCCTTGGTTAGTTGGCCTTCGAATGGTGTGTGTCGGCGAGGTCGGCCAGAACCGCGACTTTGGCCGCATCTGACTGCGGCAGCGAAGCCAGTTCGCGCAGCCTCAGTGGCTTGATCGGGAACCGCAGCCGGTAATAGCCGACCTTGTCAGGGCTCACGCCGCGTTCGCCTGCAATCAGTTCGGCGACCGTCAGTCCGCAGAGCCGACCCTGGCACGGTCCCATGCCGGAGCGCAGGAACACCTTCATCTGGTTCGGGCCGATCGCGCCCGCGCTCACCGATGCCCTGATCTGGGCAGCGGAGATTTCCTCGCAGCGGCAGACGATGGTCTCAGGATTCTGCGGCACCCGGAACGCCTTGGAAGGCCGGTAGAGGGCGTCAAGGAACTCCCGGCCTCGTGTGACTTTCGTGAGCTGGACCTTGAGCGAGGACGCATGCCGATTGCGATCCTCACCGCCGATCAAGCCGAGCCGGGCCGCGCACCCGACCCCTGCCAGCTTGCCCTGAAGGGCCGCCGCCTCAGCACCGCGAATTCCTGCTCCATCCCCCGCGATCGCGATGCCGGGAAAGGAGGTTTCATACCACTCATCGACCTGTGGTCGGAAAGCGAGCTGCGTCTCGTCCCACACATGGTAGCAGCCGGCCGCATTCGAGAAATTGACATTGGGAACCACACCCTGATGAAGCAGGAGAAGGTCTGCCGGCGTGCGATGCTCCTGCCCGCCCGCCGTCCACACGACCTCCTTCAGTTCTCCCTGTCCTTCGGCCGACAGGCCTGAGATCCATCGCACCACTTTCGTACGGCGCTGCACCGTGCGCAGGAGCCGCAATCCCTTGCTGCCATAGGGTGAGGTCAGGAAGGCCGGCATATGGCGCAAGGCTTTCAGCCAGTTGCTTTTGGGTGTCGTGTCGAGAACCGCTGTGACTGTGGCGCCAGCCTCGATCAACTGAGCGGCCAGGAGATACAGAAGCGGTCCCGTCCCGGCGATGACCACCCTCCCCTCCGGAATGAGGCCAGATGTCTTCAGCGCGATCTGGGCGGCGCCGGCCGTCATGACACCGGGCAGCGTCCATCCTGGAATCGGAAAGGGCCGTTCCAGGGCACCCGTCGCAAGCACAACCTGCCTTGCGCGGATCAAGCGCGCCGCTCCACCTGCTGAGACTCCGACTTCATGACCGATGAACTGGCCTCCCTCATCGTTTGCTGGCCCAATGCTCCACGCCGTCGTTGCGGGAGCGTACTGAGCCCCCGCACGAAGGAATGTTTCGGCAATCTCCCGGCCCTTCCAGTAGTCCTCTCCCAGACGCTCGCGATCTGCCGTCTGTGCAAGGAGAACGGACCGGTAGATCTGGCCACCGGGCGTCTGGTTCTCGTCGACAAGAAGCGTGCGCGCTCCAAGGGTCGATACCGTCGTAGCTGCGGACAGTCCGGCAGGCCCAGCACCGATGACGATAACGTCATAGGCATCGGCGAGGTCCTTGACCGTATGGGCCGCTTTGCCCCCTGTGGTGGATGTCATGGCACCAGCTCCGCTGACAGGACGTGCGGACCCTTCTGTGTTTCGACCGTCATTCCTTCTCGCACCGGGACAAGGCACCCCTGCCGATTGCCCACACCGTCGATCCTGACCAGACATTCGAAGCACACGCCCATCATGCAATAGGGTCCTCGCGGTGCGCCTGAAACGGGCGTTGTGCGGCAGGCGCGGATCCCTGCCGCAAGGAGTGCGGC
>NZ_JAGPUP010000357.1:0-2801 GCF_018069605.1 Microvirga sp. HBU67558
CATACAGCTGTCCGTCCGGCGTAATCGCCACGATGCTCGACACCTCACGTCGCTTGCTCACCCGCCGCAGGACCGGCGTCAGCCCGCGCCGCGCCCAGGTCGTGCCCGGCCGGATCCGGAAGCTATGGCCGGTCTCGTCCCAGAGGACCAGGGTCCGGTGCTCCCGACCTGCCTTTTTTCAACGCCACCCAGTCCCGCTTGGGCCAGACCGCGATCACCAGCTCATCCCGCTCCTTGGCCCGGGTGGCGGGACGTTGCACGCTGAAGCCATGCGCCTTCAGGAGCCGCTCCAGATAGCGGGGATGATAATGCACCCCGAACTCGCGCTCGATCAGAGCGGAAATGCGCGTGAGGGTCCACCGTTCGGTGGCAAAGCCGGCCGCGATGGCCCCTCGGTCGAGCAGCCGGCCCAACCGAGCCCACGCCTTCTCATCGAGCCGAGGGGGCGGCCCGAGGTTGGGGCGCGCTTCCAAGCCGCGCGGGCCCTCCTGGGCCAGGGTGGCGGCCCAACGGCAGACACTGGCGCGGCTCACCCCCACATGCTGGGCGATCTCGGCCTGCGAGAGCTGCCCCTGGCGTAACAGCGTCGCGGCCACCAGGCGACGCTCCTCCATCTGCTCCGTCGTCAAATGCGTCGGATGCCAAACGTTGCCTTCCATCGCGCACCTCCTCACGATGACGGACACCGCCCTATGTTACACCCGGCGCGTGAGGATCAATGATGGCATGGACCGGCCATGCTCCCGGGCGGAGCATGGGAGCACGGGATTGTCCCGCAGCGAAGGAGCCATGTCATGACACAGCAGACCGCGCGTGAGACCATTGCCACCATCGGCATCGACCTGGGCAAAACCACCTTCCACCTGATCGGCATGGACCCGCGGCAAGATCGTGCTGCGCCGCAAAGTCTCGCGCGGGCAGCTGTTGTCCTGCCTGGCCAATGTGCCGGTCTGCCTGATCGGCATGGAGGCTTGCGCGGGCGCCCATCACGTCGGGCGCCAGCTCGCTGCCCTCGGCCATGATGTCCGCCTGCTGCCGGCCCAGTACGTCAAACCGTTTCTCAAAGGGCACAAGAACGACTATCGCGACGCTGAAGCGATCGCCGAGGCGGCGCAACGGCCCACCATGCGCCCGGTGCCGCTGAAGTCAGCCGAGCAACTCGATCTGCAAGCCCTGCATCGGGTGCGCAGCCGGCTGGTCGGGCAGCGCACGGCGGTGATCAACCAGATCCGCGGCTTCCTGCTCGAATGCGGCATCCCGGTGAGGCAGGGACTTGCCGGTTTACGAGAGGCTCTGCCCACTCTGCTGTCCCACCGCACGGACGTGCTCTCGCCGCGCATGATCCACCTGATCGAGGATCTGGCGGGAGACTGGCACCGGTTGGATGAGCGCATTGACGCGATCACCGGGGACATCACGGCTCTGGCCCGTCAGGATGGGGGCTGCCAGCGGCTGATGGGGATCCCGGGCGTCGGCGTGATCACCGCCAGCGCCATGGTGGCGGCGATTGGCACCGGAGCGGCGTTCGCCAAAGGCCGCGATTTTGCCGCCTGGCTCGGTCTGGTGCCCAAGCAGATCTCGACCGGTGGCCGGACCATCCTGGGTGGCCTGTCCAAGCGCGGCAACCGCTACTTGCGCACGCTCTTCGTCGGAGGAGCGCAGGTTCTCCTGCAGCGACCGCGCCACTGGGACGGGCACGGCTTCGGCCGCTGGTTGGCCGCGGCACGGGCCCGGCTGCACCGGAATGTGCTGGCGGCCGCCTTGGCGAACAAGCTCGCGCGTATCGCTTGGAGCGTGCTGTCCCGCGCGAACGGTTACGATCCGGAGTTTGCCGCACGGACGGCCTGAGCCTGCTCAGACGGCCGACAGTTCGAGGATAGAGTTCCCGCCGAGGTTCGCGAGAAGGAAGTGACAGGATGGATGAACGGTTGCCCGGCGCATCGGAAACCTGATTAAAAAAATGGCCCCTTGAGGTCTCGTGCCTAAGTAGGCGCGGTGCGCGCGGATTCCCATGATGGCCCGGAGCTCAGGCTCCACCCAGAGGCCGGATAGATTGATGCGAACCGTCACTCACCCATCTGCCACAGCCCTCTTGCAATGCACGGCCGGTCCATAGATTTTTTGAGCGCTACCCATTCCCGCTTGGGCCAGACCGCAATCACCAACTCGTCGCGCTCCTTGGCCCGTGTGGCGGGACGTTGCACAGTGAAGCCGTGCGCCTTGAGCGGCCGCTCCAGATAGCGGGGATGATAGTGAACCCCGAACTCGCGCTCGATCAGGGCGGCAATGCGCGTGAGAGTCCAGCGCTCGGTGCCAAAGCCTGCCGCTACGGCGCCCCGATCCAGGAGCCGGCCCAGCCGGGCCCAGGCTGTCTCATCGAGCCGCGGTGGGCGTCCTGTGATGGGTTGGGCTTCCAGGCCGCGCCGGCCCTGCTGCGCCAGCGTGCCAGCCCAGCGCGAGACGCTGGCCGGGCTCACGCCAAGTTGTCGGGCGATCTCGGCCTGGGAGAGCCGCCCCTGCCGCAGCAGCGTCGCGGCCGCCAGACGGCGCTCCTCCATCTGTTCCGGCGTTAGATGCGCCGGGCGCCAAACGTTGTCACCCATCGTGCACCTCCTCACGAGGATCGACACCGCCCTATATTACACCGCTTTCGTGAAGATCCTCAGAGGCTGGTGAGCAATTTTATTGCTCGATGTAAGTACTTGATTCAGAATAGGTTTGGAGCTGGCTGCTGCCGCGGATGTGGGCCGTTTAACGATCCGGGAGTCCCGCCGTGGATGCCTGTTCCTACGCCACCGATC
>NZ_JAGPUP010000358.1:0-2846 GCF_018069605.1 Microvirga sp. HBU67558
AGCAAGCTGACCGAGATCAGCGCCTTCGGATCCAACCCCGGCAATCTCCGGATGCTGACCTACGTGCCGCCGCAGCTGCCCGACAGCGCGCCCCTCGTTGTGGTGCTGCACGGCTGCCTGCAGACCGCTCACGCATACGACGAGGGCAGCGGCTGGTCGATGTTGGCCAAGCGGCATGGCTTTGCCTTGATCTATGCCGAGCAGTCCCAGGCCAACAACCCGAACCGCTGTTTCAACTGGTTTCAGCCCCATGATGCCCGACGGGGCTCAGGCGAGGCCTTGTCGATCCGCCAGATGGTCACGCGCATGCGGAGGACCCACAGCATTGATCCAGCCCGGATCTTCATCACAGGTCTCTCAGCCGGCGGCGCCATGGTGTCGGTGATGCTGGCCACCTACCCGGAGGTCTTTGCCGGTGGCGGGATCATCGCCGGTTTGCCCTATGGAGCTGCCTCCGGCATGCGCCAGGTCATGCCCGCCATGAAGCGGCCGCAACCGCGGAGCGCCAAGCAATGGGGCGACCTCGTCCGCTCCGCCTCATCCTATACGGGCCTGCGGCCGACGGTGTCGATCTGGCATGGCACTGAGGATCGGACCGTTGCGGCCTCCAATGCCGCCGCGTTGCTCAGCCAGTGGACCAATGTGCACGGTGTCAGCGAGGAGGTGTTTAGTCAGACGTCAGTCGCGGGCCACCGCAGACGGGCATGGTCGAACAGGAAGGGTGACACAGTCATTTCGCTGTATCTGATCGATGGCATGGGCCATGGCACGCCCGTGCGCCGGACGAAAGCTCAGACAAAGACGGGAGGAGCCGGGCCGTTCATGCTTGATGCAGGCATCTCATCCTCGCTGCATCTGGCTAAATCGTGGGGCCTTGTTCGCCGGAAGGCAGCCTCCCGCCGGACCTGAGCCGCGGCTCAGCCCCACTGGCCTTCACCTTTCCGGGAGATCGAGCACGACTTCCCGTCCCTGGAAGAACTGTGTACCTGGCTCGGGTGTTCGACCGTGAAGACCAACAATCGGCACAACACGGCTCAAGGCTTGTGAGGGTGTGGCGACGGCCTCGCTGCGAGCGCTTGGGTGCTACAGGGGAGGGCTGAGGTCATTCCAGCACTTGTGCAGTTCGTGGAAATTGCAGACATCGCTGCGGCCGCGGGACAACTTTCCATGCGCCTGGCGCGGGTGTGCCCCGCGCAATGGCATGAGTTCAGTTCAGACAACTTTCAGCAGTGTCGGCTATTCCTGCTGGCTCACCAGAGCGCATGAAGCCCCATGCTCTCGCCAAGGTCGCCCAAGCGCAAATGAGCCCGCCTCCCTCTGTCTCCGCCGTAGCGGATTGTCCATCCATCACTGAGGCCGTCGCCGCGAAAGCGGGCGCGAGGAGCGGCGTTCCCGCCAAGGACGCGACTTTCGCCGCCATTGGCCTGGCCCTCCTG
Organism: Microvirga sp. HBU67558; assembly: GCF_018069605.1. Classification (NCBI taxonomy): domain Bacteria; kingdom Pseudomonadati; phylum Pseudomonadota; class Alphaproteobacteria; order Hyphomicrobiales; family Methylobacteriaceae; genus Microvirga; species Microvirga sp. HBU67558. The sequence goes on from NZ_JAGPUP010000358.1 coordinate 1,437, forward strand.
TCGACCGTCTTCTTCGCCACGGGCGATGTCACAGCAAAGGTCCTCACGGACACGTTGCCTGCGATAGAGGTCACCTGGCTGCGATACGTCGTCTTCTGCCTGGTAGTCGTACCGACCGTCCTCGTCACACGCGGCACGAGGGCAATGCACACGCCGCCGCGGCGCCTCCAGATCATCCGGGCGCTGGCCGTAGCCGGCTCATCCGTCCTCTTCATCCTGGGACTGGGGCACCTCCAGGTGGCTGAGGCCACAGCGATCAACTTCATCTCGCCGATCTTCATCACCGCGCTTTCGATCCCGCTCCTCGGGGAGAAGGTGGGCATCCGGCGCTGGGCTGCGGCGGCGGTGGGCTTCCTGGGCGTGATGCTCGTGGTCCAGCCTGGCGGCTCGGCCTTCCAGATGGCCGCCCTGCTGCCGATTGGCGCAGCACTCTCCTGGGCCGTGGCTGCCATCACTACCCGTCTGATGAGCTCTGAACGGCCCGAGGCCACCCTGGCGTGGTCGGCTGCCATCGGACTGATTGCCCTGACAGCCTTCGTGCCGTTCCACTGGCGCACACCCACCGCTGCGGAGGTCGGCCTGGCCGTTCTGATGGGCGGCTTCTCGACCATGGGGCACTGGCTCATCATCCTGGCCTACCGCAAGGCCGCAGTGTCCACCATCGCCCCATTCTCCTACGTCCAGCTCCTGTTCGCCGGGCTGCTCGGCTTTGGCGTGTTCGGCACCGTGCCGGGGGCTATGACCCTGGTGGGCGGGCTCGTCATCGCGGCGAGCGGCCTCTACACGGCTCACCGTGAACGCATCAGGGCCAGGGAGGCGAGGCTTGCTGTCGCCGGAAGCCGCCCTTAAGTTGCTGGCAGGACCCCGTTCGAGAGCATTGCTCGACAATGCCGCCTGACAAGACCAGAATCTTGGAGGCTATGTGGGCGGGGTGCCGGGGGATGGGAGCAAGCTGGCGCTGACGTCCGACGAGGAGCCCGGGAGGGCAGTGCATCCGTGCCTAGCCCGGGGCTCGTCGGCAGCTGTCGGTGTAAGGCAGCTGGGGTGAGAGTGATCTGATTTGCCGAAGGGCACAAGCGGCCCAAAAGGGGCGCGGCAGCTTGGCGCAGAGATATATCAACAGAGCTTGATCTGAAACCCCGCGGCCAAGGCGCTGTCTAAAACCTCAACCAGGGCGTTGGTGAGCCAAGGGAACGACGCACATCCTGGATGTAGGCCGCTCAGGGTGCCCGACAATCCCGTACCTCCTTCACCCGCCGGCGGGCGTGGCGCAATGACATGAGCGTGCTAAGAGCGGCAGCCGTCCCGCATCGTTCACACAATTTGATGGAATGACCGATACTCATGTCAACGCCGGTTGAATTCTGACCCGCTTCGAGCGAGGGCGCCGATTCAAATCTGACCCACCCA
>NZ_JAGPUP010000359.1:0-2848 GCF_018069605.1 Microvirga sp. HBU67558
CATTGTTCTGGAATGCATTTTCCTTTCTGGCACAGGACATGCATGGTTCCCCGCAAATGCGTCGCGGTGTCAGGAGGCAGGCCTTGTCGGAACCTGATTGGCATTGTCCATCGGGCATGAGTGCTAATCGTCATAACGCGCGGGCGCACTCGGCGCGCCCTTTGCTCAACGCCGCCATTCCTATTGAGTGTCCGGAAATGCGTTTGTCGGAATTGCGCGATCGGGGGTCAATCGGCGGTTACGGCCGTAGGGAGACCGATTGGATAATCTGTCACGTTCAGGGCGCCCAGGCCGGTTGGGGCTTCGTCAACATTATCAGGTGTTCCTATCTCGGTCTGCCTTACGATCCTGTCGCGATCGCACTGCTACTCTTCCGCGAACGTGAGCAGCGGGTCGCCGATCTCACTTCCACCGCCAACGGTGCGGAAGACCTGCCCCAAGACATCAAGGTCACCAATATCGATGTCGATCGTGTGGCAAAGACCGCGGCCCAGGCTTCTCCCTATAACCGAATTGGAAAAAGGGTCGGGGGCAGCAGAGGTCCCGTCCCATGGCCGGGATCTCCGCCGAGTCCCGTGTTGCTTCACACCCCGGCCGAGAAACAATGCGCGAGTCTCTACTCTGGAGGAGCAACACCGATGGCAGTGAAAACGACAGTTCCCTTCGTCACCTTTCGCACGCGTGTTCGCGACGGCTCTCTAAGGGGACCGAATCCATACCGTTGGGAAGACAAGACATCCGACGACTATTTCAGGGGCAAACGCGTCATCCTGTTCTCGCTGCCTGGCGCCTATACTCCGACCTGCTCCACCTACCAACTCCCCGACTTCGAGAAGCTCTATGACGAGTTTGAGGCAGAAGGAGTTGATGCGATCTACTGCCTCTCCGTCAACGATGCCTTTGTAATGAACTCGTGGGGCAAAGCCTTGGGTCTTCAGAAAATCCAACTCATCCCGGACGGCTCAGGCGAGTTCACGCGAAAGATGGGGATGCTGGTTTCCAAGGAAAATCTTGGCTTCGGCATGCGCTCCTGGCGTTATGCCGCAGTGATAAACAATGGTGTGGTGGAGCAGTGGTTCGAGGAGGAAGGTTTCTCCGACAATTGCGAGACCGACCCTTATGGGATCTCGTCGCCGCAGATGGTTCTCGAAGCGCTAAAGGCCGCTAAAGGCCGCTAGAGCGCGCGGTCATCGCATGACCCAGACACGTCAACGTCTCACAGGCCCCACCTACGCACAGCGAAGTGCGTTGCTCGATAGGAGTTTTGCGCTAGCCATGAAGTCGTCCGCAAGCATACTCCAGTGTCAGAAGCAAACGTTCGTTGCTACACCTCAACTCATTGAGTCAATCCGCTTGCTGCAGCTGACGCATGCCGAACTACGTCAGTTCGTGGAGCACGAAATTGAGAAGAACCCGCTTTTGGAGCTGGCGTCAAACGATGGCGAGGCTTCAAGCGATGTTTTGTCAACTTCAGGGGGAGATGCGTACATCAGCGCACACGAGAACGTTGGCCATGGACTGACCACGTCCTGCGCGCTGGAACGGCTTAGTCAATCGAAATCACCGGGCGCGACAACCAACGTTCCGCCCATACAAGGCCTTGCCCGAGACCAGTTTACCGCCGAATCAGAAACATTGCATAACTATGTCGCTCGTCAGATTGCGCTCACTGTATTCCCTCCCCAGGACCAGCTGATTGCGGGTGAGCTTGCCGGTCACCTAGACGACACTGGGTATCTTCGGGTCGACCTCTTGGAGTTGGCCGGGAGCCTAAATGTCCGGGAGGCTGACGTGGAGCGGGTTCTTGGAACATTGCAGCGTTTTGATCCACCGGGAGTTTTTGCGCGAACACTCAGCGAATGCCTTGAGATACAGTTGCGGCAGCGCGACCGGTTCGACCCAGCAATGGCAGCTTTGGTCGCCAATCTTGAGATGCTCGCGCAGCGGGACTTTCAGGCGTTGAAGCGGCGTTGCGGGGTCGATGAAGACGACATTCTCGACATGCTGCATGAAATCCGCGCTCTCGATCCCAAGCCTGGAAACCGGTTCCAATCCGGAGGCCCCGAGTTCATTACTCCCGACGTCTTGGTCCAACCGGCGCCTGGGGGTGGGTGGCAAGTCGAGCTTGAGCCCGACACGCTGCCTAAGCTTCTGATCAACCAAACTTACTTCGCTGAAGTCTCACGCGCTACCAGCCAAGATTCGAGGGATCAGGCATTTCTCAAAGAATGCTTGCAAAATGCGAACTGGCTAATTCGCAGCCTGGACCAGCGCGCCAAGACGATCCTTAAGGTAGCGGCTGAGATCGTCCGCCAGCAAGATGCCTTTCTGGAACGTGGCGTCGCCCACCTGAGGCCTCTTAATCTCAGGGCTGTCGCTGACGCGATCAACATGCACGAGTCGACCGTAAGCCGCGTGACGTCACAAAAGTATATGCTCACCCCTCGCGGCGTGTTCGAGCTGAAGTATTTTTTCACCGTAGCAATCGCCTCCTCCGATGGTGGTGATGGGCACTCCGCCGAAGCGGTCCGCCACCGGATCAAGGCGATGGTTGCTGGGGAGCCGAACAATAATGTGCTGTCGGACGACGACATCGTCGCCCGACTCAAGGAGACCGGCGTTGAGATTGCCCGCCGCACTGTCGCAAAGTATCGCGACTCAATGAACATCCCCTCCTCCGTGCAACGTCGCCGGGAAAAGCGCATGAAGGCCTAGAGGCTGATGAGTAACTGTTTGGTAGCGGAACGTTGTTGGGACCGGGTGCGCTGGGCGATTGAGGAATATACTTGGCGCTTCGACGGCTCGCGGCGCCCACTGCGGGCCTGGTGGAGGATCTGATGCTGTCCCT
>NZ_JAGPUP010000360.1:0-2910 GCF_018069605.1 Microvirga sp. HBU67558
ACGGCTGCGCGGCCGTGCCGGCCCCGCTGTTCGACCCAGTCGTCGACACGTAATAAATCGTCATTCATGCCTCTCCTCGCCGCGTGGGAGTATGAGTTTGCAGCGCTCGGATCGCAAATTCTAAAATGGCTAGAACTGCTTCCACGTACGTGGATACACATTACTTCTTGTTGCGCGGCGATGTTTCGGCGAGCCCGACTGGTTCGCTTGAGATCGCCCTATTGCATCCGGTGACGCCGGAGGACCGCTCTCCTGCCGATGCAACGCTTCGGATCCGTTCCGAACGATGTGCCGAGCATGGGAAGGAGCATTGGACCTGATCCGGAGAACGAGCTCATTATCAGCAGAGATCGCTGGAGATATCCCGGTCGCTCAGAGGCGGAGCAACTGGGGCGGACCTAAGCGGAGTAGGTGAACGTCACTCTGCTGCTTGGGAAGCCCGAGACACGTGCACGGCTCCGATAGCGCACGGGGCTCTCCCATCCATCGGGTGATTGGTCGTCGCTTCGGTCCAGGCAGCCCAGCACGAACCGACCCGTCGGATGACGCAGATAGAAATCGTGCATCAACGACATGTTGAGGAGCCAACCTGCACCGTTGGATTCGACCGACCCACCCTCAAAGAAGTAGCATGTCTGACCGATCTCAACCCCGCTGAAGCTTGCGATCACTTGCCCCTTGTGAGAAAGAATGGCTGAGACGGATCTGTGCTTCAAGAGCAGGATTCTAAGGAAATAGTGCGTAGGATTCAGCAGCAACAGGAAATTCAAGCGCCTTGGTCTTCGCAGTTTGTGGAGTTTGCGCTTCAGCATTCTGAATTTGGAATAATGAAAGCGAGGAAAGATCTCGACTGAGCTTGCTCCATATCTTATGTCGATCTCAAAGGGATCTAATTCTGTCTTTGCATTCTTAATAGTGCGTCGGATATTCGAGCTGACCGCCTTCTGGTAATCCTCCCATGAGGTCCAGCGCGAGAAGTCTACCGCTTCCGTCATATATTTTTCCACGCTGGTGATCGTCACGCCTGCCATGGAGGCAAAAATGCTTTCTCGCGGTGGCTCGAAACTCCAATCGGAGCCGTAGACATATCGCCCGCGTCCCAGTGTCCGGAGGGTCGCCTCCATGCATGCAGCCCAAGTGTCGCGATACTCGGGAAGGAGCTGGAGACCGTCCGAAAATATTCTCTTGAGAGGGCCATGTCCGATGGCGAACTGACCAATCTTGATCGAACGCCCCGCTTCACGAAGTAAAATATTGTACCTGACTACGCGAAAGAGGACGTGGCTTCGGATCTGCCGATACCAGATCCATCCATCTAATTCTCGGTGTGAAGCGTTGCATCTGATAGCAAAGGCGTCCCAGTCATCAGGTGTACTCTTCATACGCTCGATTTCGATGAAACGGATGTCTGTCATGTCAAATCCGAACCGTATGGTGATCTTCCAGGCGAGGCATTCTATCCACCACTGCAATCAAGCGATCTTCTGTTTATCACCTCCTGAGTTTGATCGTGGGAGGATACTTGGTGTGATAGTGCTTCGAGTTTAGAAGAAATTCAATCCTTGGCGCGCCTCCTCTGAAGACGAGGCAATTAGGTATGCTTTCGGACTGAACGATCATCTGCGTTCGGCTCCTGAATTCATCAGACGACGTCCTTTTGCAGTTTATTGCAAAGAGGACTTCGTTTGAATGAGAGACGAGAAGATCTTGGATCCGTTGCCTGGTTCGTCGTCAGGGACCGGATAGGAATGGTCGAAGGCGCGGGGCCCGTATGGATGGGTTTCCTTGCAGGGGCCCAGACGGGAGGGTGGTGAGAGAGGAGAGGCTGGCTCCCATCACGCCGCAGGCGTTCAGTCACACGGCATGAAGGGCGGTGTCATTGCAGGTGCCCCGCGGCGGCACAGGGGCGGGCTCGGATCAGAAATGATGCCGTCTATGAAAGTGGTGCCTACCTGTTTCACCAGAACCCTTCTGCAACTCTTGGCGACGAGGCATTGCCGTCCGGCAGGGCGCCTTCAGGTGGGGAGAATCGACCATGGTTCTGCTCTGGCACTTCTTCATCGTCCGAGCGGGTTGGGGCAATGGCCGCCTCCAAGATGATCCCGTTGCTGTAAGCAGCCGCCGTCATGTAGATGACCAGCTTGATTCTTGGTCAATTCGGATGTGGCGGGTAACCGACCGACACTGCGCGCAGGGCAGATGCTGGCTCTTGAAGTCGACTCTCAGGACCGTATCGAAGGAGCTGCGTTCCTCAGTCAGGGTGCGCTGAACATCCAGGACGGCGCTCCGACAGTCGCAGGAAGCGTTGGGGAGGACTAGGCGAATGGGCTTGTGGAGCCGTCGGCATGAGCATGCTCTGTTAACGCCGACGGGCTAAGGTTCCGGCATCAGACGCTCTTGCTTGGGTGCGACGAGAAACAAGGTGCAGAGCGCCGCCGCCCTAACCATGTCGACCGACGAATCCGGCGTCGGCTGGTCCCTGACTTGGTGAGCGTCGTGCCCCGCGGGCTCTCATCTGCCCCACCGTCACCCTCGCTCCAGCAGCGCGAGTGGATAAGTATTTCGTGAAAGTAGATCAGAAAGAATAAGAATTTTGACTTAAGGTACCGCTTTGAACTCAGGCCTTTTTATACGCGATGAGCGCTATACGATGGATATTTTCCTCAGGGTTCGAAAACACGAATGTTCGAAGATCTTGGCAATAATCATATTCTGGTCACAATCCCAGAGCAATTCCCAGAGCGCACCCAGTTAGTTTGGACAACACGATCCAATACGTCGGTTTGTGGCGGTAATCTGGGGGCAATTAAAACAATACTATATATACATATAGGGGCTCTACAAAAATGACGATTTATTACGTGTCGACGACTGGGTCGAACAGCGGGGCCGGCACGGCCGCGCAGCCGT
>NZ_JAGPUP010000361.1:0-2951 GCF_018069605.1 Microvirga sp. HBU67558
GATCGAGGCAGCCCCGGACGAACACACGGAAATGCGGTGACCAACCCGCGCATCAGAGTCTGCTCGACCGTCGTCTTGACGGCTCTGTCTCCGGCCCTGCGCAATTACTCCATCCTGCCACGTCCGGCTCCCGTCTTGGGATCGTACTCCCACGTCCAAGCTCATTGACAACGAACATCAGAGTTCGATGTTCATCCCAACCAGATCACCCAGTGGAAGGCGCAGTTGCTCGAGGGAGCCGCCGGCGTGTTCGGGCCCGAGCCCAAGGCCGGAACGGGCACGCCGCCGCTGGATGTAAAAACCTTGCACGCCAAGATCGGCGAGCTGACCCTGGCCAACGATTTTTTGGAAAGCGCGCTCGGCAAAGCCGGAGTGTGGCCGAGCGCAAAGCGATGATCGACCGCGCGCATGCCCTGCCGCTTAGTCGGCAGGCTGCGGCGCTCGGGATCAGCCGGGGCTGCCTCTATTATCGACCGCAGCCTGCCTCGGCGGCCGATCTGGCCCTCATGCGGCGGATGGGCGAGTTGCACCTGGAGTATCCCTTTGCGGTCAGCCGGATGCTGCGCGACCTGCTGCTGGCGGAGGGCTTCACAGTCGGACGCCTGCATGTTTCCACGTTGATGAAGCGGATGGGCATTGAGGCGCTCTATCGCAAGCCAAACACCTCCAAGCCGGCACCAGGGCACACGGTCTATCCCTATCTCCTGCGCAAGCTGTCGGTGACGGGGGCCAACCAAGTCTGGGCCATGGACATCACCTACATCCCCATGGCTCGCGGGTTTGTCTATCTCGCGGCAATGGTCGACTGGTTCAGCCGGCGGGTTCTGGCCTGGCGGCTGTCGATCACTCTGGAGGCCGCCTTCTGCATCGAAGCCGTGGAGGAGGCGCTTGCCCGGTATGGGCGGCCGGAGATCTTCAACACCGATCAGGGGCGCCAGTTTACGTCGATGGCCTTCACGGATGTCCTGCTCAAGAACGAGATCGCAATCAGCATGGACGGTAAGGGCGCCTGGCGCGACAACGTCTTTGTCGAGCGGCTCTGGCGCAGCGTCAAATACGAGGAGGTGTATCTGAGGGCCTATGACAGCGTGTCCGAGGCCCGCGCCTCAATCGGCCGCTATCTGACTTTTTACAACAGCCGGAGGCCTCATTCATCCCTTGACCGCAAGACACCCGATCAGGCTTACTTCGACCCGCTGCCGCAGCTTGCGGCGGCCTGACCCCGGCAGACGCTCCACTTATCCAGCCGAAAACGCTGTTCAAACAAACCAAGCCACCTCAGTCTTCTAAGGCGCTTGAGCGCCGCTGGCCCGCGATTTGCCTCTCTTGTTGAGTAAGCGACTCGGCCTGCTGAATACCGCCAGGTCCTAAAGGTTCAAGATGCAAGAGGACACAAAACGTGGATAGCGGCAGCAGTGGCGGAACGTTGGCGTGGCACCAGCCGATAAGTGGTTTCTCGGCGGATCTGTCCGTCCTCGGGATCGCATTGGTTTGGGGTGCAAGCTATCCAGTGGCGAAAGGTGCGCTCGTTTTTGCACCTGTTCTCGTCCTCATCTTTTACCGGTTCCTGATCACTGCAGTCGCCATGTCCTTTGTCGCACACAAGGAAATTGCCGCAACCTTCGTGGGGATTGTGCGCGCGGCGTTGTACTGGGGGCTATCCTGTTTGCGATTCTCTTAGCAGAGACCTATCGCGTGTCCTCAACGAACGCCTCAAATACCGCGCTGATCATCTCATTGTGCGTTGTTTTCACGCCCATCTTTGACTATGGACTCTCAAGAAAGTTGCCGCCGATTGGCGTTCTGGCCGGCGCCGGATGCTCTTGCTTAGGTGTCGCCACCTTGATGGGAGGAACGACCGCTTTCACCTTCGGGGATCTTCTTGTTCTGAGCGCCGCCGTATTGCGGGCTATTTTGGTGGTCACGACGAAGCGGCTGATGGCCGGTCGCCCTGTATCGTCAGCCGCCTTGACGACCCTTCAAGCCTCCACTGTCGCCATCCTTACGGTTACGCTCTTCCTGCTGCAGAGTGGCGCTTCCGAATAGGCGGTGGTCAGTTCTGGGCATCCGTCGCCTTCCTCTCACTCCTTTGCACAATTGCGGCCTTCTATGTTCAGAACGCTGCCATTCGGGGCAGCACGCCGACCCGCGTTGGCCTGCTGATGGGTACCGAGCCGCTCTTTGGCCTCCTATTCGCTGCCGTTATTGTGTCTTAACCGCTGACACTTCCCAGCCTCTGCGGGGCCGCCCTCATAATCGTCGTAACCACCGCCGGTACTATCTTTGAGAGGAAGATGGGATCATGAACACTCCAGCGTCACCCATAAATCGGCTGATTGGTCGTATTGAAAGCTTTGAAGATATCGTGACCTTTAGCGATCACTCTAAACCGGTCGTGACAATGTTCAGTGGCGGCTTGGATAGCACTTACCTGCTTTCAGACTTCAGGAACTCGGCTTTCAGAATATCGATGCCGTTGCGGTCGGCGCGGGCGAGCCCATCGACCAGCCACTGCTGGAGCAGACCGCCGCAAGGTTCGGCGCCCGTTTTATCTGCCTTGATGGCCGGGGGGCTTTCATCGAAAGGGGCGTCAAGCCGGCCATTCGGGCCCATGCCAAGTATCTCGGCAATTACCCGCTGAGCAGTTCGTTGAGCAGGCCGGTAATCGCGAGTATAGTTGCCGATCATGCGGCGACCATTGGATCGGAGCTGCTCCTTCATACGGCAAACCTGTCGCAAAATAGCCTGCCGCGCCTCAACAACAGTATCAAGCGACACGGCTTTTCCGGTCTTTTCGGCAGCCCCTATGTTCAGTCCGTTGCCTCGAGGCAACAAAAGGCTGCGGCCCTTGCCAGTATCGGGCTCACTTTCCTGACGGATCGCAATGTGCTCGTCCGCTTCAGCACCTCAGACAGGGTCGGCATGCGAGCGCCTTTGGTGCGCGGCCGGCC
>NZ_JAGPUP010000362.1:0-2957 GCF_018069605.1 Microvirga sp. HBU67558
GCCTGTTAGTTCTTGAGCCAGTCGATTGCTGCGGCGAGGCAGAGCACGCCCATGAAGGATGAGGCGGTCTTCTCGTAGCGCGTTGCAACAGCCCGCCACTCTTTCAATCTGGCCCAGAGCCGCTCGACAACATTGCGATTGTTGTAAACCCTGTCCGGACAGGCGACCGGCGCCTCATTCGGCTTGGCCGGGATCGCTGGTCTCGCACCGAGGCTCCAGATGTACTCGCGGAAGCTGTGACTGGAAGAGCCACGATCGGCCACCCCCAGTTCGGTCCCCAGGCAGAGAGGCGAGCAGCGGAATGGCGTCAGGCAGCTCGTGCGCGTGACCCGGGGCAAGGCGAAACGCGATAGCGCGTCCGAGACCATCGGCGATCACGCAAGCCTTGGTGCCATCGCCGCCACGAGAGCGACCAAGGGCTTCACGCTCGTCTCGTTGAGCTTGAGAGCCCCTTGTCGACGCGCTCCCGCGGCCTTCTGGTGCGCGCGCACGCTGGTGCCGTCGAGGAAGGTCATGCCAAGCTGGATGCCGCGCTCCTGCACCAGGTTGAGCAAACGCTCCCAGACGCCCAGGCGCGCCCAGCGGATGAAGGTCTGAGCGGCCCGCCACCATGGACCCAGTTCAGCGGGGAACGCCCGCCACTGAGCACCATTCTCATGCCGCCAGAGAATGTGGCATCCAGTGTCCGGCGCAGATCCCGCGGTGGGGTCTTGCCCTTCGGACGGCACTGTTCCACCAAAGGCTCCAGCATCGCCCATTGTGCGTCCGTCAGCATGGCTCCTCCTCAGACAGGACGAGCAAAACGCCTCCAAGTGCAAAGGGTTCAAGTTATAACAGGCCGTAAATACACGGTTACTATAGGAAGTATAGCGTTCAAGCATTACATTCATATGAAGTACACTCTCATATCTCCGAAGAAGTGCAGGCTTTCTTGAGCACGTAGATCAGGTCTTCTGGATGCGATGCTCCGATTGGCCGCCGGGGTCCGAACCGCTCCGACTCGGAGGCCGCTGGCGGGGTCTGGTCCTCGACCCAATCGTAGACGACAGTACGTTCCGCAATCCGCCATTCCCCTGCCCTCTTCTGAAATAAGTCGCAGTAGCGTCCGCAGAGAAGCACTTGATGTATGGCGCCGGCCTCGTCCAGTCCGCGTTGTAGCGCGGTGAAATAGCTCTCGACCGCAGCCGCTGCCGGGCCGATGAACTCAATCAGGATGTTCGCGATCTGGTGGGCGTTCCGCGGTCTGGTCTTGAAGGCACCGATCGCAAACTGGATCAAGTCCATGGCGGAGCCAGAATGAGCACCGTGATTGTCATGGGATCGGGCCAATACGAGCTACGCAGCGTGGCCTCGTCGGCGCGATCTATTCCACGGCAGTACCAATAGAGGCAGTCGCGGATCCCCTCCTGGTCAAGTAGTTCAGTAATCCTTGCTTCGTTCATTGGCTCTCTCGCGAATGCTGAGGTTGGCTTGGAACAGGCGTTCTCGGACCTCTGGTCCGCTGCAACGATCTCGAACGGGTCGACGCTTGCAGCTGAACTAGCAGCGAAGTTCGGCTGCTGGTGGCGCGCGGTGTGGCGCATCTCGATACTGGAGTGGAAGACGCCACTGCCCTGCTCAACGGGGAATATGGCAGAATTGATGACGCCCACCTCCCTCGTCTGTGTGCGGGCACATCGCGCCGACCTGTTACTTCAGGCCTCTATTCAGCTACAGGTGCCTCTGACTGAGTTCTCAGTTGCTAAGGTAGGCGAGCCGCCGTACAATCGTTCAGCAACTTCTCGAATCCCTGCGTGCGGCTTTACGACCTCGGGCATCGCTCTGGTGGTGGGTGCCTTGCGTTGCTTGGCCTGTTTGAGCGTCGGGCCGCGCGCTTGCGGAGGAAGCTCGACTGCAACGACCGATCGGGCCCGACTACCTTTGAGCTGTGGTCGATTAATGTGAGCATCGTCTGGGCCGTCTCCGCCCCCGACGCGAACTTGACTGGAACGTTTGTTGCGTGCTCGCCCGCGGTTTCGGCTGCGATGAATATCCCGTCTTCCGAAACACGCCGCCGCGGAAAATGCCTGTGGACTTCAGTTAGTTGTGGTTAATATCCGGCGGCCATGCACCGCTGACGGAAGCCACTCCTAATCCAAGCCGAGCCTGCCCTTGGACCGTATGAGCGGGCCTTCGCCTTCCTCTGAGCCGAAGCAGTTGTCGAAGTCTTTGCACTCCCGGCAACTGGTTGCGAGGCATGTCGAGAAACCTTCAGCCTCGCAGAGCCTGCGGTAAAAGTACTTCTTCCATTTCATGTTTTTGGCGTTTCCTGCCGCCAACATCGGGAAATGCGTCGCAAGCAAACGGCTGAGCTCAGCCCGGTTAAAGAGGCCGAGGTTCTGCCAGAGATGGTCATTGCGCAGCGCCCGCCGGGCGATGATCTTGGCGAAGCGGGCGCTTACCCGGCTGCCCGGTCTGGCATGCGCCAACAGGAGGTCGCGCAGTAGTCCTTCCTCGATATCCGGTTCCCGGTCTTTCTCCTCTTCTAAGGCGAAGGCGTTGACAGGGACAGCGGGGAAGTTGCGGCACAGGACATTACGCAACTCGGCAAGCGAGAGGCCCGTAGCCTCTGTCGCAGTCGCCTCACCGACATTGATCTCTTCAAGCGCGAGAGAGAGGACACAGGCAAGCACATGCTGGTCGAATTTCGTCTCCAAATCGATCGGCCGTTCGTCGATACTGCGTGATTGTGAGTGTCGTCGCTCATCGGACCAACAGGACATTCGGAGCCCACGAGGGATGCCTGTTCCCGATCGAACGCGGTTTTGACGCAGACCTGACATGTTTCTTCCCTTCCAGTGGTTCACCGAGCCGTGGCACTTCGACCGGTAACTACCAGCTGCCCTAGGACGGGAGAGCTTCAAAACTCATGCCAACTGCGCCGCACCCTCTCTAGAAGTAATTTCTCCATCCTGGTC
>NZ_JAGPUP010000363.1:0-3054 GCF_018069605.1 Microvirga sp. HBU67558
CTTCGGGCTGCCAAGTCTAAACGCCTAAAAGTACCGTGCGCGAGGTGCCGTCCGGCTCTTCCATCTTCCACCATCATCGAGCCGGGCTGCCACTCGCGCCACCCTCGATCCCCTTCACGCTCCGGGCTCTCAGAGCCCGGGGACGAGGGCCCATGCCCTGTCCCCTTTCATGTTCCATCCACGATTGCCGAAAGATCATTCCATGAAGCGCTTTCATCCCGGCCTGTCCGAGCTGCCCGATTGCGACGATACCCTGCGCCGCCTCGCCGACGTGCTGCAGATCCCGCACACCTGCCGCAGGACCCGCTGCCGGCGCAGGGTCGAGTGCCAGGGCGGCTACGGGCCGCCCTGCTATCTGGAATCTCGCCGGGACTTCGTGAAGGGCGTGAGCGAGCAGATGCAGGAATACCGGGAGTTTTGGCACGACCGGTTTAGGACGATCCAGGCGCAGGAGCGGCGGCGGTGAGGAGCCTGCCGGCGCGGGCCGGCACGCCCTCCCGTCCGGACGCCCTCGCCCGTCATGGCCGGCCTTGTGCCGGCCATCCCGATCGGAAAAGCGCGGCGCTTCAGACAATCGAGATCACCGGCACAAGGCCGGTGATGACGTCGAGGGGGCCAGGACCCGCCATTCCAATCTGCACAGGCACTCCGCCTCCCCTGATCGGGATCACCGGGACGAGCCCGGCGATGACGTCGAGGATGTCATGGCCCCCTCACCCCTCCGGCCTGCGGAACACGCCCTGCACCACCGTGCCGCGTCCGACGAGTTCCGGCGGCGGGTTCTCCCAGTCGACCGGCTCGGGCGCGCGGCCGTGCCAATAGACCATCCAGCGGCCCTGGTCGTCCTGGTAGACGCCGTAGATCAGGTGGCCGCGCCACTCGCCGTGGCCGCGCCACTCGCCATGGCCGCGCCAGTGCCGCTCGCGACGGGCGGGACCGACGAGATCGCCCACGCCCCGCGTCACCAGCCAGGCGAGGCCGAGCAAGGTCGCCGGCACGGCGACGAGCCAGAGGGCCTGGATCGGCTCGGAGGAGCTTTGAAACTTCGAGAGCCAATCGGCCCAGAGACTGTAGGGCTGGTCCATCGCGCTAAACTCCCCTCCGGTGAAGCGACCACCAGGAGCCCTGGTGGCCGGGGAGTTGAGAAGCCGCCTGTAGACGACCGCGATGACCTTTAGGCTTTCGCCCTGGACATGCGCCATCGCCTCCCCGACCGTAAGGTTGGGAAGGCATCGTTCACGGCCGATACCGGCCGCTACAGGTCGGGGTTCTCACGCCCCGGAACCGGGTGCGCCCGGCTCCGGTTCCGAGATAACACGCCGACATGGTATAGGGTCAATGCCTCGCGCATCCCGCTCCACCGCCGTCGCGCCGGAGGGCCCGCCTCGCCCATGATCCCGCGTCTCGCCCTCCTCCTCGCCCTCCTCCTCGCCCTCGTGGCCCCGGCATCGCACGTCCATGCCCAGAGCCTCTCGCCCGGCCGGCACCCGTTCTGGGCGCTCGACCTGGTGGTCGAGGTGACGGAGCCTTACGAATGGCGGTCCTTCGGGCGGCTGCGCGCCGTCATGGCGGGGCTGGCGCGGGTCGGCCGCGCCTGCCGGGCCGAGGCCTATGAGCGCGGCGTCGTGGTCGCGTGCGGGTCGGGCGAGGAGCGGCTGCTGATCGATCTCGCGGCCGCGCCCACCCGGCATCCGGAAGCGCTCACCGTCGAGTCGATCAGGACGAGAGGGCCGAACAGCGAGCCCCTGCCCGCCGCGCAGCACATCCCGTTCCTGCGCGATCTGCTCGGCCGACGGGACAGGTGAGCGGGACCGGTCCGCCCTCGCGGCCCGTGCCGGCGGATCTCACCCGCCGGGCTGCATCCGTCGCGCCAGCTCCAGCCCCTGCTCGGCCGTCAGGGCCGGGACGACGGTCAGGTCGAGGAAGTCGTCCCATGCGGCGATGCCCATCATGATCGGCGCGGGATCGTCCGCCTCGGCGATGGCCACGAGGGCCGGCTCGCCGGACATCAGCCAGTATTCCGCCTTCACGCGGATGCCCGGCGGGTACTGCCAGGCGACCCGGCGCGCCACCCTCTCCTTCATGGTGCCCGCGGCCTTCGCCTTCCCCATGATCACGTACAGCATGACGAGTCTCCCTTCGTTTCCATGGGCCACTCGACGCAACAGCACGAAGCGATTCTACGCCCGCAGGTGCCCGGCGGAAAGCGCCCGGGAACGGACCGTTCGGGACGGGGCGGCACGAGGCGCGGCGCAGCGTGGTCGCCGGGGTCCGGAACTCGACCCGCCCCACGCGGACATAATTTGCCGGAGCGGGAACCTTAGCCTTTCGTGGCCGTCATTCCAGGAGCGGCCTTCGCGGCCGACTGGGCCGACTCGAGGAGACCGACCGATGCGAGGATGGATCACGTCCGCTTGCCTGCTCCTGGGAGCGATCGGCATCGCGGCTCCCGCCGCGAGCGCGGAGGTCTCCATCGCGGTGAACAAGACGACCCAGCGCATGACCGTTTCGGTGGACGGCGTCGAACGCTACGCGTGGCCCGTCTCGACGGGCACGATCGACTATTCCACGCCCACCGGGGCCTTCACGCCCTCGCGCCTGGCGAGGGAACACTACTCGCGGGAATGGGACGACGCGCCCATGCCGCACTCGATCTTCTTCACGGAGTCCGGTCACGCCATTCATGGCAGCCGGGCCACCGGCCTTCTGGGTTCGCCGGCGTCCCACGGCTGCATCCGGCTGTCGCCGACCAATGCGCGCATCCTGTTCGCTCTCGTCGAGGCCGAAGGACCGGCCAATACGAGGATCGAGATCACCGGCTTCGACCCCATCGGGACGATCGTCGGCAGCCGGAACGGGACCCGGCTCGATTCCAGTCGCCTGACCAGCTTCGATCCCCTCACGGACGGGATCATGTCCGGCGGCGGCCCCATCCGGCGGCCTGCTCCGCACGAGGCGCTCGCCACGAACGGGAGCAATGGTGCGGCCGAGAGGACTCGAACCTCCACGGGTCTCCCCGCTACCACCTCAAGGTAGTGCGTCTACCAATTCCGC
>NZ_JAGPUP010000364.1:0-3195 GCF_018069605.1 Microvirga sp. HBU67558
GCCCTGACGGTGCCGATCTCCTCCACGGCCTCGGCCCAGGCGCTCTCATGCGCCCCTAGAGAGGCGCGAAGGTATCGTCCAGCCGCCACGATGTCGGTGGTATCCCGGATCGGCCGACCAAAGTCGCTGATCGTCGGACAAGCCTCGATGATCAACGTCGGTTGTAGGTGCTGGACCGAGCCTTCGTTTGGCGGAGCCGCCTCTGCTTTCTTCGGAGAGCGCTTGTAACAAGCTTCGCTAGGGAATTCGTAGTTTGTTTCTTTGTGGTGGTCCTTGGGACCGGCATCGCCGGCCTGATAATAGGTTTCTTCGGCAAGGATCCTCAGATCTTGCCAATCCTGCAACAGGCCTACTGGCAGTTCCGCCGTCGAGCGTTTTGGCGTGCGGCTCAGAAGCTTACTGTACTGGTCTTTGATATCTGAGCGGTCGCGGTGTTCAGGGAAATGGGACGCCAGAGCGTTGAGAGTCTCCTCTGTGGCTCTTCGAGCCACAGTGACTTCATCGTAAGTCCGCTTGCGGATCTCGCGCATGACCTTCTGCTCGGCCAGGATTGCGGCCCACTCCCCCCGGCGCACGTAGATGGGCGTGAGATCGAAGCCGTAGGCATCGATGATCTCACCGGCCATATCCCGGATTGCGAAGCGCTTCTTGTTCGCGGAATCCTTCGGGATCACGAGACCGAGCTTGTTAAGCTCTTCGATGATTCGCCGGATCGCCCGCTCGGTCAGGCCGGTGCGGCTCATCAGGTAGTCATTGGAGGGCCAGACCAGCAGCCGCTCCCATTCCTGCTCGCCCCAGCAAGCGGCGAGTGCAGACAGCACCTGGCGCTGCGCAGCGCGCAGGTCGAGTGCCCGCTCCGCATCCATGGCGGCTGCTGAGAGTTCCTTTCGTGTAACCGTGCGGCCCGTCTCCAGGGCGAGCTTCTTCGCGGCCAAGGCAGCATGATCTAGCCGCCGACCTCCTGGCGATGCAATTTGCACCTTACCCTCCTATTCAGGGCAAAGCGGGATCGTTCACCGGAGCCAGTGTTTTTCTTGACAGCCGATTCGCTGGGATGGCATAAAGGAGGTGTCTAACTGCCTTTTACCGTACCAGCGGTGAGAGATCCATAGCCCAAGGGATTACCAGTTCCTTGGGCTTTTTGCTTTGCTTCTTAATTCACTCCAATCAAGTACGCGCAGCATCGCACAGGCTTGGTCTTCCGCAAAGTAAATTAGTTATCATATTACATAATATATTTTAGTCAACTAATTTAAAAAATATTGACAAGTTCTGTTACTGTATAATTGATCGATTCTAAGCGCGCTCTGCGAGTGAAAGCTTGCTAAACGGTGTACTTGATAGTTGCTATTTAATATCGGCCGAGATCGATCTCAACATACTTATAATTACCTCCTGAAGACGCCATATAGTTGCCAACCTATGTGAGCCGCGATGGCCGCACGACGTCATTAGTGAAGGTGGTTTCAAGCCTGATTAAACTGCAATGAATTGAGGGTCCGCTCAACAAGCCTTGCTCGCGGCCCAAAGGTCGAGCCGGTTGAGGGCGAGCACCTGCTCCACTCGTTCCTCACCTCGGAGCTGAACGGCATCGTCGGGTCGATCCACCCTAAGGCGATGCCGGTGATCCTCACGACGCCTGAGGAGTACGAGATCTGGCTCACCGCGCCGGCGGAAGTGGCGCTCAAACTGCAGCGGCCGCTGCCCGATGCTATGCTCGAGATCGTGGCCGAAGGCGCAAGATTCAATCAGCCCGAGGTGGCTTGAACTGCCTGGAACCTCTAAAGCTACTTCTCAGGAGCTGGGTTGGACCCCGGGTGTGTTGCTGAACCCTGTTCCGGAGCTGGCATTATGGCGTGTGGCTCCCCCTTAGCCGCCTCGCCATGTTTCGAGGGCTCGTGCGCCGTTTCTACGCTTCGAGGATGCCGGACTGGGCTCGCTACAGCCTGTTTCCGGAGCATGCGGTTCTGCCAGGCCTGCAGCATCTCTTGCCTTAGCCCGGGCCTGGGCTTCGGAAGGGTCCGCCAGATCGTCAGCGTGAAGGCCTTTCCCACAGCCAGCACATGCCATAAAGGAAAATGGTCGGCGAGAAACTCTCGTCCATCCGGTGTCATCCTCCCTCCGATCCTGTCGGCTCGAGCACTGCCAAAGCTCTGCTCACACCAAGCCAGTGGCCGAAGTGCGACTTACTCGCTCCTCATCCTTCTACCAAAGTCTGTCTTCATCAATCCTGTAGGTTGCTAAGGATAGAAGTCGACGGACTGGCCTCGAGAGGTCCCCTATCGATCATCAGAGTCATCTACGACGAATGCTGAACATGAGACTGCTGCAAAAAGCTCAGACCTACTTCCGCAAGCCTGCATTGCCGACTGTGGTCCAAAGGCAAGCAGCCGCCCATGATGAGCAGGCTGGCAGCTCACGTTCAAAGCGCGCTCAGATCAGGGACGTGCTGCGCCAGTACGAGAGAGGCAGTCTCTAGGAAACTGAAGCTGTCGAAGAGCTGCTCAAGATCCTACGCTGAGGCCACTCCAGGCTTCCCTACTCTACCCGCCTCTCGGCAGATAGCCGCGGCGACGCTTTCGCTGGAGCCAAGTTTCGAGGGCTTCCACCGCACGTGATTGGTTTTCGTAGAGTTCGATCCTCCTCTGCCCTGGCTGACCGATGCGGCCCCACTCGCGGATCAGTGTCGCATCACCGAACAGGCTGGGTTCGATCGACAGCACATAGTAGCGGGCCATATTGCAACTCGGATCGAGCCTGTCGAGGACCAGGTACTGGATCGTGTGGGACATGCCTCCATACTGCGCAAGCCATGTGTTGAGGTCCAATCAAAGTCCTGAATCAGTTAAGACGCAATGATTCACAACAGTGATGCCCCCTGCCTTCGAACTGCCAGCGTATCGACTTACAGGCTTTCACGCTCGCCTGGACTTTGCTTCTCCCTTACCCTGACAGCGTCAGCTATTGTCTTCCCTGAGGGAGACTTTGCGTCGCCTTCTCGAGTGCCATGACACGTTCCTCAAGGGCGTCGATCGCGGTCAGCGTGTAGGCCAGGCTTCCCGCTGCCAGCACCACGGCAGCAATCGTGGCTACCAGTGTGCCAATCTCGATGGCTTTGCGCTGGTCATGCGTCCGATGCAGAGCCTTTTTCAGATACCGCTCGAAGATCACGTAGAGGACGAGCCCGCCCACGAC
>NZ_JAGPUP010000365.1:0-3262 GCF_018069605.1 Microvirga sp. HBU67558
TCTCCATCCTGCTGACGCGCCCCGGGCGAGCATCCATCATGTCCATGGCTAAAGCACTGTCTATACTGACGTCTATATAGACAGACCATCTACAGTCTCACTCACTAGCGCAATGCGTCCTTCCTCAGATGCGTACTTCTACAGAAACTGCAGAAGCGTTCATCGGGAAGGACTAGGCATGAATCATCGACCGGAACACTCTCATGTGAGGCAATCGGGGGCCCTCCACCCCATCAGAGCCGGCGACACTATGCGGTCAATTAACTCCCAGACGGTGAACCGACTGTCTCCCGACTACGCTTGTTTGATGGCTAGAACTGCGTTCGTCCCGCCGAAGGCAAACGCGTTGCTCAGAGCCACGCGCACCTTGCGCTCGCGTGGCACATTAGGTGTGACATCGAGATCGCAATCAGTGTCCGGCTCACGATAATTGGCAGTCGGAGGCACGACGCCCTCACGGATCGCCATCACGCAGGCGATCAGTTCGAGCGCGCCCGACGCGCCGAGGCAATGCGCGTGCATGGATTTGGTGGAAGAGACGGACATCGTATAGGCATGGTCGCCGAAGACGCGCTTGATCGCTTCTGTTTCGGTTTGATCGTTGGCCTTGGTGCCGCTGCCATGCGCGTTGAGGTAGTCGACAGCGTCCGCATTCAGCCCGGCATCAGCAAGGCAGGCGCGCATCGCGCTTTCCGGTCCCTGGACAGTCGGCGCGACGATGTTGTAGGCGTCGGCGGAAAGGCCTATGCCGGCGATCTCGGCAAGGATCGGGGCACCGCGGGCTGCGGCATGCTCGTAACTTTCCAGCACGGCCATGCCCGCCCCCTCGCCCAGCACCACACCCCGCCGGTCGGCGGAGAAGGGCCGGCAGGTATCCGGCGCAAGCACCCGAAGCGCCTCCCACGCCATCAACACCCCCCAAATGAGCGGCGCGTCGCTGCCGCCGGCAACCATCACGTCGGCTCGGCCGAGCCTGATCTGATCGACCGCCGAAGCAAACGCGTGGTTGGCCGAGGAACATGCGGAGGTGACGCCGAAGACCGGCCCACGCAGACCAAGGCTCATGCTGACCTGGCCTGCGGCGGCGCTCGGCATCACCTTGGGTGCAGTGAAGGTGGCGGCACGGCTCTCGCCACCCAAAAGGAGGGCCCTGTAGTTTTGCTCGATCGCCTCCCAGCCACAAACGCAAACGCCCACAACGGTACCGAAGCGATGAGCATTTTCGGCATCGGGGGAAAGTCCGGCCTGACCCATGGCTTCGCGTGCGGCAAGCACGGCGAGCAGGCTGAAACGGTCCATGGAGACGAGTTGCTTGGGGTCGATGTCGTGCTCCGGCAGCGCCTTAATCTCGGCGCCAATCCTGACTTTAAGCCCATAAAGCTCAGAATTGGTGATCAGGCCGATGGCCGAGCGGCCTTCGCGCATCTCTCTCCAAATCGAGGCGGCGTCGGTGCCCAGCCCGCACAGCCCCCCTATTCCGGTAATGACGACACGTCTGTCCATTTAGGCCTCCTTAGCGAGCAAGCCGCGGACAGTCTCCACGATGTCGCCGATAGTTCTGAGATTCGACGAAGCTTCGGCGGCGGCCAACTCGATTTGGATGCCATAGGACCGCTCCAGGTCAATGATGAGGTCAGTCAAACCCAGCGAATCGAAGCCGAGTGAGGTCAGTTCTGTGGCGGCCGTTATCTCGCCGCTTCCCGATATAGCCGCGGCCGAAATCGCCCAGTGGGCCGACTCGACGTGATTCTCAATCTTGGCGATGATTTCCTTCGTAAGTTGATCTGCGCTCATGTTTCTTCCTATCATGCGTTCAACGCTGACGCGGCGCGATCCCTCAACCGAGCCGCGTCGCGAAAATTGCCCCTCATCCCGGTCGAGTGATTGACTAAGGCACTTGGTTATAAAGATTTGAACAGTTGCAACTCATATTCCGGCATAGTCTCCACCGCACGTCAGAGCGCTTGCAAAGTCCCCGTTGTCAGGTCCGTATTGGGCACCCGTCACGCGACGAGGGCGGTGGCGCGATCGGTGCGCGTCAGGTGCTGCTGTCTATGCAACGTTGCAGAAGGTTCGTAAAATTGAATCTTTCGATGGAACACATCCACGCGATGGATTGCTGCACACCATGCATCTCACGGGCTTTTTTGCATTAACCTGGAAATTGCAAGACGCACCCAGTTGATTGAGGCACTCACACTGCAAGGCCGAATAGCTGGTTCACAAGACGGATCTCGCCTGTCACGCCGGGCTGTCTGGACGTAATGGCTGCGGCGGATCATGCGCATGACCTCAAAGCCCTAAAGGGTCGCAGAATCTGCTCTCATTCTCTGGAAGCCGCGCGTCGCGCCGGATAAGATGCCTGAGCGCTCCGGGACCCGCCTCGATGATGTTGTTAAATATTCTGAGGTGCGGCGTTCAACATCCCTCTACAGCAGGCCTCCCCGCTGCAGGCGCCGGGTGGCCGTGGTATAGGACGCCGGTTTATCGTCTGTTCTGGATGACGGTGAATAGTCTCTAATCGTCCTCAAGCTTTGCGCAGAAAGCGCCAAGCCGCTCGGGTGTTCCGGCCCTCTGACAGGATGAAATCAATCTTTGGACTGTGTTTGTCGACCGCTCGGAACCGATACGTCCAGCGCCTCCAACCCGCACATAAGTTTCATCCACGCTCCACGAGCCGGACCGGTGCCCCTGATGCTGGCGGACCGACTTCTCGATCACAGGCGCATAGCACTGCACCCAGCGGAACATCGTGGGCGGGTCGACGTAGACACCACGCTCTTGCATCATCTCGGCGAGATCGCGGTAGCTGATCCCGTACTTGCAGTACCTGCGCACACACAGCAGGCTGATCTGAACCGGATAGTGGCGCCTCTTGAACAGAGACAATGGAGCGGCTGCTTAGTCAGCCGCCCCCATTAAACTGCCAAGGCTAATGCAAGGGAACCGCCCTTCTACAACTACAAAAAACTGAAGGGCGGTAACGCCGACGCCGCCGACTGCCGGGACGGCGCCCGCCGCTACGCCCTTGAATACATCACATGTGTCAAAAGCCTATGGATAATATTGATCCGGCTCGGGTGCTCTTGAAATCCGCGGTCAGTTGCCCCAAGTCGGCGGGATGAAGCATGTGGATATGCGCAAGCTGCCAGCAGCTGCGCAAGAGGAGCGCCGGCGGCAGGTGATCGGCCTGCGCGAGAGCGGGCTGACCTATGAGGCCATTGCCGCGCAGGTAGGTCTGACCCGCACCGGCGTCTTCGAC
>NZ_JAGPUP010000366.1:0-3278 GCF_018069605.1 Microvirga sp. HBU67558
GGCCATATCCCAGTCAACGCGCAACCCACCCGAATGGATTCAAGCCCAGATCAAAAGCGCTTTAGATTGTCAGCGCATCAGGAGGATCTCACCCATGGCGAAAGCTGCAACCAAGACGACAGCCAAGAAGGCGCCGGCCCGCAAAGCCGCCGCATCGCAAGAAGAACCGCCTAAGACGGCCAAGACTGCCGACGCCGTTGCCAAGAGGTCTACGAAGGCTGCAGCACCGAAGGCGTCAGCCAAAGCAGCCTCCAAGGGTGCAAAGAAATCCACTGGCACCTCGGCTGGCGCGATCCTCACCCTGCGCCACATTGCCGAACAGTTGTCGGAAGTGCACGAGCTTCCCAAGCGCCAGGCTAACGAGATGCTGACGCAAGTCATCGAGATGATAGCCAAGAGCTTGAAGAAGGGCGACAAGATCCGCCTGAGCGGTCTCGGCATCCTGCAGGTGCGCAAGCGCGCCGCGCGTACCGGGCGCAACCCGCAGACCGGCGAGCCGATCAAGATCAAAGCCTCCAAGAAGATCGCCTTCCGACCCGCGAAGGAGCTCAAGGAGGCGGTCTAGCCGTTAGCCGCAACCGGATGGCTGAAGCGACCCCCACCCCGCCGGCACGCTGGCGGGGTGGGCCTGTTGTCGCGTCCGCTCAGGACAGGTGCTGAGCGAAGTGCTTGTTCATCTCGAACATGCTGACCTTGCTCTTGCCTCCGAATACAGCCTGAAGCTTCTCATCCGCGAGGATTTCCCGCTTGTTCGCAGGGTTCTGCAGGTTGTTGGCCTTGATATACTCCCAAACCTTGCTCACCACTTCGGTACGGGGCAGTGGCGAGGACCCGACCACCGCCGCGAGTTCATTCGAGGGCTGCAACGGCTTCGCCAGAGCGGGGTTCGGCTTCTTGGCGGCTTTGGCTTCGGTCATTGTCAAACTCCTAAACTGCGCCTCACTGCGATCCGCAGGGGCAAAGGGGGCGGGACCATGGCCAGCAAAGATTGAACGGTTCCTTAATCCCGCACTGACCATGCCGGCGTCAGCATGGTGGGTTCAATTGATTGCCCGCATAGAACGCAGGCAATCATAACAGAACTTACCGCGCTCTCCACCCTCGCAAGAAAAGCCCTTAATATGCTGGCGGAGGGCGAGGAGGTCCGTTACGCCTCAGGGGTAAGTTTGTACACCGAGCGCGAGCAGTTCAAAGCACGTCGGAAGTCCGCCTCGCGGCGGAAGGTTCGTGGGATCGGCTTTGCTACGATGGACGAACTCCGAAGGGAGGGTATGATCGTGCCGGTCCACCATACGTCCGTCTCTACCTACTATCGCCTCAAGCCCACTCCGTGAAGTAAACGAAGCGGTGGACCTTAACAATTTGAATGTCGGGACTAGCCTGCGCAGCTGAATTCTGATATTGAAGCTGCCCCGCGGATCATCCGCTCGGTTCACAGCCACAGCCAGAGGAGGCGTTTGATGTCTATGCGAATTTGCACGTACGAACGCACCGCTCTCCTCGTCACGACTCTAGCTGCTGGTGGCTCTAATGAACCCGACCGTATTCCCTTTGCCCTTTGTAGGGCTCGCCTTCCGCTTTGAATTTGTTCGCGTGCCGCGTAGGCCTGCGAATGATCACGCGCGGCCTGTGGCAACAAACGAACTCGATCACCTGCTCCGTCACGAACTTCAGCAGGCGCTGCGTCACGAACTCAACCCGCACATGCTTCGTGATGTCGGTCTCGACCACAGCCGGACTGACTGATGTTCTGGCCGCAGTGCGATCCACTGATCGTGTTAGGAACTGACGGTGTGCTTTGCCGCACATCGGCATGCCGTGGCTACATCTACATAGATCGTGCGTTGCCGGAACACATCGCACGCGCCCTGGCGAGAGGTCTAGTGCTCAGCCTCCCGCCGGGGCAATTCTGCTTGTCCACAGCCTGATGTTGAACCAACGAGGCGCTTGGCGTATTATCGTGACGTGGTGTTGCAACCGGCATCACACAATTCGCCCTGACAGCAAGCCCCGCACGGCTAACTCTGTCAGGGCGTTTTCGTTGGGACAGCGTTGACTGAGTTTGGTCTGCCGCCTATCTCCCAAGTGTGGTGTCATTCCCTTGGACCACGGACGCCTTGGTTGAGGTTTAGCTCGACACCACCTTATCCAAAGGCAGAACTTTGCGGCAGGTTTTCGCAGGCAAGCGAGAACAACGATAGGCTCAGCATCCATCGCTGAGGTACGCCCCCCGCCCGCACGAAGAATCTGCGACACAGCCCCGGATGATGGCGGTCGCGAGCAGGTCAAGGCAGCTCAGATCGCCCGATATGAAAGGCGCTCCTGATGCTCGGGTTCTCATTAGGACAAAAACTCTCGAACTTATCTAAGCCCACGGCAGGACTTCCGAACGTCCTTGGGCTCTTCCCGGCCGAAGGGGCGTCGTGGCTTTCGCCGTCAGGTACCATGGGTAGGCCGGCCTGAAATCGTCACATTCGTGCGCGACCTCAGGGGTGACTCTTCATTAACCATCCCTCCGCCCAAGGCCACCAATGCTCAGACCTCTTGTTGCCCTGGCCCTCGTGCTCGCGATCCCGGCCTTTGCTCAGACCAATAGCCGTCCTGACATCATCCGCGGCCTCTGCCGCCCTGATGGCTGCGACGAGTTCGCCATCCTGGCAGCCTCCCCTCTGACCAGGACAGGGGAGGGCACACTCATGCAGACCCGGGTGAAGACTTTCCATGCCAGTTCATCTGGTCGCAGGGAACTCAGCGAGGAAAACGGCTATGTGTACTGCTCACAAACCAAGCCGGCGATCGTGGCCGAAAAGGGTGGGCATGCCATGGCCTTCTATCTCGCGCCGTTCTCCACCCAAGAGAGCCGTGAGACCATCCGCCAGAACGCCAACTTCCATGCCCTGTACTTCAGCATCTGCCATAGCATGGAAGCGGGCCGAGCGGCGGTTCAGAACTTACCGCGTGTGGCTCAGGAGCTCGGCTATCGGGTTGCACTGCCCCAGTCACAGTCCGTTGCCCTAAACCGGGTCGAGGACATCCTGCCGCCTGCAAGCCGGCGCTCTGCGGAGGCGCGGCATGACCTGCGCCCAATGCCACCGACAAACATGCCGCCTGCCATGTCACAGCAGGACTGGGCTGTTGACGAGTTCAGGGAAACCCGTGAGGCGATGCCACCCGGTCCGCAGCCCAATGTTGTGGAGCGGGAGGAGGGGCTGTTGGCCGGTCCGCGCCGCCTGACCAACCGCGCCTTTGATGCCCTTGATGAGGTCGGCGACTGGATG
>NZ_JAGPUP010000367.1:0-3335 GCF_018069605.1 Microvirga sp. HBU67558
CAGGCGCTGATCGACGCCATGAAGGGCATGAGCTGGACGAGCCCGCGCGGCCCGGTCTCCATCGACCCGCAGACCCGCGACATCGTGCAGAACGTCTATATCCGCAAGGTCGAGCGCCGGAACGGGGAGCTCTACAACGTGGAGTTCTCCACGATCCCGAACGTCAAGGATCCGGTGAAAGCCGCCAAGTCCAACTGAGATCACGCCTGCCGAAAGCGCCATCTCGCGATGGCGCTTTTTCTTGTATACAGACCCGGATCATCCTGACTGATTTTGCACCGCAAAAGCCCGTATTAGCCGCAAGTATAGTTGTTGTCGGTCCTCAACTGTATACAGTCTGTTCAGGGAGAAAACAGATGACGCACGCCAAGGCTTATCCCCTCAATGCCTGGTACGCCGCAGCCTGGAGCCATGAGATCAGGCACGAGCTCGCGGCCCGGACGATCTGCGACAAGGATGTCGTTCTCTACCGACGCACGGACGGCCAGGTCTCCGCCCTCGAGGATGCCTGCTGGCACCGCCTGCTGCCGCTCTCGATGGGTCGCCTCGAAGGCGACCAGGTGATCTGTGGCTATCACGGCCTCGTGTTCAATTCCGCCGGCCGGTGCACCTACATGCCGGCGCAGAAGACCATCAACCCGTCGGCCTGCGTGCGCTCCTATCCCGTGGCCGAGCGGCATCGCCTCGTGTGGATCTGGCCGGGCGATCCCGCACTGGCGGATCCGGCCAAGATCCCGGACTTCCATTGGAACGACGGCACCGACTGGGTCGGCGAGGGCGGAACATTCTACAGCCTGAAATGCGACTACCGCCTCGTGATCGACAACCTCATGGACCTAACGCACGAGACCTACGTGCATGCGGGCAGCATCGGCGACGAGGCGATCACCAGCGCGCCCTTCGACGTCACGCATACGGACCGCACGGCCACCGTGACGCGCTGGATGATCAACATCGAGCCGCCGCCGTTCTGGGCCAGGCAGCTCAATCGTCCCGGCGCGCATGTGGACCGCTGGCAGATCATCTATTTCCAGGCGCCGTCCACGGTCGTCGGTGATGTAGGCGTCGCCGTGACAGGAACAGGCGCCCCGCAGGGCGACCGCTCGCAGGGCGTCAACGGCGCCTTCCTGGCCGCCATCACGCCGGAGAAGGACGGTTCCTGCCATTATTTCTGGAACTTCGTCAGGACCTTCCGGACGGATGACGAGCAGCTGACCCGTGACATCAACAAGGCCCATGTCAACGAGGGCAAGGGAGTCTACGACCAGGATCACGTGGTCCTCGAGGCGCAGCAGGTCGCCATCGACCGGAACCCCAGGATGCCGTTCTACAATCTCAACATCGACGCGGGCGCCCTGTGGGCGCGCAAGCTGATCGACCGGATGCTGGACGACGAATACGGCTCGCAGCCGCACGTGCCGAGCCAAGCGGCCGAGTAGGGTCGACCATGGCCGAACAAATCGAATGGCGGGCCGCGAAGCTGCTCCGGACCAGGGATCTCTCCCCGGACATCCGGCTCTTCGAGATTGAGCCCTCGGGAGACTTCGTCGCCCCGACGCCCGGCAGCCACATCAACGTGAATGTGCAGATCGGCGAGAGGCCGGACGTGCGCTCCTACTCGATCGTGGGCCCCTGTTCCGACGGCCTCTATAGGATCGCCGTGAAGCTCCTCGGCGACAGCCGGGGCGGCTCCGCCTACATGTGGGGTCTCAAGCCGGGTGCCCAGCTCACCATCTCGACCCCGGGCAATCACTTCGATCTCGGCCGGGGACGACCGGAATACCTGCTCCTCGCCGGAGGCATCGGGATCACGCCGATCTTCACCATGGCGATGGCGCTGGCGGAGATCGATGCGGATTTCCGGGTGCTCTACGCCTGCCGGCGGCGGGAGGATGCGGCCCTTGCCGACGAGCTGCGCGAGCGGGTCGGCGAGCGGCTGCAGATGTTCGTCGACGCGGACGGGGGCAGGGTGGATCTCGATTCCGAGATCGCCCGGCTCGCGCCCGGCGGCGAGCTTTACGTCTGCGGGCCGATCGGCCTGCTGGAGGCGGCCAAGCGCGCCTGGCAGCAGAGCGGCCGCCCGGTCGACCAGCTCCGGTTCGAAACTTTCGGCAACAGCGGGCGCTTTGCCTCTCAGCCCTTCAAGGTCCGCATTCCCCGGCTCGACCTCGTGGTCGACGTGCCGCAGAACCAGACCATGCTCGACGCCCTCGAAACGGCCGGAGTCGCCATGATCTCGGATTGCCGGCGCGGCGAATGCGGCCTCTGCGCGCTCTCCATCCTGGAGGTGGACGGCATCGTCGATCATCGCGACGTCTTCTTCAGCGACGAGGAGAAGGCTGCCAACGCCAAACTCTGCACCTGCGTGTCGCGGGTCGCAGGGGGCAGCATCACCATCGACACGGCGGACAGGGCGGCCTGATGAGCATCGAGAAGCCCGGCGACCGCTCCCTCTCCCAAACCGTGAAGGCACAGCTTGCCCTACGCGAACTGGTCCTTCGTGGAGCCCTGAACCCGGGCGAGCGTGTCTCCGAGCTGCAGATGGTCGAGCGCCTCGGCGTCTCCCGCACCCCGGTCCGAATGGCCCTTGTCCGTCTCGAGGAAGAGGGGCTTCTGGAAGCGATCCCGTCCGGCGGCTTCGCCGTGAAAGCCTTCTCCGAGAAGGAAGTCTTCATCTCCATCGAGATCCGCGGAACGCTGGAAGGACTGGCGGCACGCCTCGCCGCCGAGCACGGCGTCGGCCGCTCCGAGCTCGTCGAGGCCGCATCATGCCTCGACGACATCGACGAGGTCATCCGTCGCGACATGCTCGAGATCGACCTGTCGCAATATGTCGAGCTCAACGCCCGCTTTCACCGGATCCTGATCGACATGGCGGATTCTCCGCCCCTGGCACGTCAGATCGAGCGGGCGAGCGCCCTGCCGTTCGCCTCGGCGAGCGCGCTGGTTCCCGTTCAATCGCGCTCGCCGGAGCTGCATCACATTCTGACCGTCGCCCAGGACCAGCATCGCTGCGTCCTGACCGCTATCGAGCGGCGCGAGGGCAGCCGGGCCGAGGCGATCATGCGCGAGCATGCCCGCATCGCCCACCGAAATCTGGAAAGAGCGCTGACAAACCAGAGGGACATGGACCTTGTGCCGGGTTCTGCGCTCATCAAACGGCGCGTCCGCGCCTAATGGCGAAAAGCCGAAGAGGGAGTGAGGAAACATGTTGAGACGGACATTTCTAGGGGCCGCGGCCGCCCTGCTGGGCCTGACCGGGGCCGCGTTGGCCCAGGAGCCCCTGAAGATCGGCCTGATCCTGCCGATGACCGGCCCCTTCGCGTCGACGGGCC
>NZ_JAGPUP010000368.1:0-3401 GCF_018069605.1 Microvirga sp. HBU67558
ATCGGCCCCGCCGCTCACCCGGAATCGCCCTCCTGCCGAGGGCGGCATGACTTACCGGATGCACCTTAAGCATATACGCACTAAATTTCGGGTGTATTGATAAGGCCGTATAGTGCGTTACGAATTTTTAACGCCCGCCCCGGGGCAGCCGACAGTTATGATACAACGTAATGTTGTTTCAATGGCCTAACGGCTGGTGCTCAATGTTTTAATGCGAGTTCTAGGCTGGCCAACACGCACACAAGACTAAAAACCTATAAGATATTCCTTATTGCAGGTTTGTATTGTTTGCCGTATGTATGGTTAGAATCCGCAAATGGAGTTTTGCATGGATACATACGATCCGACTATTAGCCCAAGTGCAGACGATCAGGAACAAGCCTTCAAACAATCAGAGCAGGGATGCTACGCGAAGACCTTGGCTTTAGGCCGCCGGAGCGTGGAAGCTAACCTATCGGTTGGGCTGCGCAGTTATCGTCATTCTCGACGCATCCGCCCGCTGTTTCCGCAGCATTTTCATCCACGAACACAATCCGAGTAAGTGCCATGAGCCAAACATCAGAAACGGACCGTCCGAAAGTAGAGCCTATCGACCTTCTAAGGTTAAAAAAGGTAGTGATTTTGGCCACCAGCACTGCGGAAGCGAAGCGCTCGGAAGCAGAGCTAGCTAAGAATGTTCAAGACTATGCGGAGAATGAGCTCGCATTGGCGATCGTTAGTTATCTCACGCCAAATGGGCGCTATAAGAGGGCACTTGAGCCCCATCTTGAACAACTTGGATTGCATGAAATCCAGCCTATGAAAGGATGGCGTGAGAAGCGAGAACGCCGGATAGCCCGGAAGGCTGAACGCGCGAGAAAGAAGGAAGCCGAAGAGCAATGATTCTGAGGCGACAGACGGATTGGATTCATAAAAGCGCTTCTACTATTGCGCGTAATATGGCATCAATCCACGACATAGAGAGCCACAAGAATGCCTCCAATGGTGGGCGACATGTCCACCTTTGTCAACTTGCACGGTCATAAGGCGGTCGGTGCTATTGTCAATGTCGTTTGGGACTCCGGCATCAACACCGTTGTGGCCTTTCACCTGAAGTACGCTGGCAACGCCCGTCAGGCGCATTGCGGCGTCATCAGGCGCATACGCGTAAGTTACTCGGCCGGATCATCCCGCTGCATTGGCAATCAGCACAGTCTTAGCAAACAACTGCCCAGACTTGGTCCAACCGTGAATAACGCCAAGCACTGGGTAGTCTCATCGATAAACATTTTCGACGAGCGTTGAAGTTTCAACGCTCGTTGATACACATACTGGTCCATGGCTGAGTGATCTGAAGCAGCTTATTGACTTCTACTTTTGCATAATCGGCGGTGGTGTCGATCAATCGGTGGCGAAGCACGGGTCCGATCATGTCGAGCGTGGCGCCCTGGCGCAGCAAGCTGATCGCAGCGGAGGGCCAAAGCGGATTGACGCCTCGGCGGCGGGGCATCGATAGCGGCCCTCTCAAGCGCAAGGCTCACAATACTTGAGACGCTCGCGCTCGCAAATGGCCGATGCGGTGCAACGGTCCGAAGGAACATCTGCGCACAGGCGGCGAGCGGCCGGATATCCCGGAGATATGCGATGATCGCGTCGCCCGCGTCCTGGTGGAGCGAAAGCCGGATCTCACGACGACCTTTGCCGCAGACAAGCAGGGATCCCTCGTGCAGTCGAGGTCATCAAGGCGCATGCCTGAGATGTCATCGGCGCGCAGGCCGCTACGGGCCAGCAGAAGGAACGCGTAGTCGCGGGTGCCCATAGGCGTCGTGAGGTCACACGACGCGATGACTCGCTCGATGTCTACGGCAGGGATGTAACGCCGACAACCGCTATTGGGAGATCATTGGGATGGCCTGACCAAGCTCCGGCACAGGCCGTGGGCAACCAGATATCTGGAGTAGCCTCTCAACGCCATCATCATGGCCTTGAAGTAGGCCTGCGAACTTCGCTTCGCCGGTCCGGGATGAAGCAAGCGAGCCGCTCGGCGATGCCAAGGCGGCGCTCGGCCTGAGCCAAGAGCATGACGCCACCGTCTGATGAGAGGCGCCCACCGTCGAAAGCAGCGGTGATCTTCTTGCGACCCACGGCTGGAAACGGGAACGTCGGGGTTGTATCGTCCATCATGGCGGGTGTGGTAGCTTTGAAGGGGTTGCAGGACGGGTGTCAGCAACCAAATCCTACGCTGATTCAAGTGCTTAAGCTACATCCGCCAGCCCTTCTCCAACCACCTCGTGCATAAGAAAGGCTAAATCCAATACCGTTGACTTAGGTTTAGATCGCCTTTCTGAGATGTCGGCGGGTGTTGCGCAGGCGTGCGATCCAAGCGTTAAAGGAGCGCAACGCGAGACCTTGACTCTGGCAGTAGGCGGATCGTGACAGCCCACTCGTGTGCCAGGAGTAGATGTGGGCGCGCCAGACCGTCTCCAGCTTGGGGACCGGAGCAGGCGTTGCGGCGGCTTTGGGCTCGGCCGCAAGAGGCACGGCTGCGGGCGCAATCGGCAATGTGTGTTGACTGTCGGTTGTGGTCGGCCGAAAGTGACGGCGGGCCAGGGCACGAATGCCATGCTGGCGCATCAGCCGCTCGACCCGGCCACGGCTGATGCGATGGCCCTGGGCTCGTAAGGCTGCGTGCATGCGTGGGCTGCCATAGCGACCCTGGTGCTGAGCATGGAGCCGCTGCACCTCCTGCAGCAGGCGCCGGTTTGCCATCGCCCTTTGGCTCTCCGGCCGAGACCGCCAGGCATAATAGCCGCTGGCGGACACCCCGAGCACGCGGCACATGAGCCGCACCGGAAAGGTACGGGCATGCTGCTCGATGAAGCCAAACCTCATTTCGGCACCTCCGCGAAGATGCCGATGGCTTTATTTAAGATGTCCCGTTCCATCCCGGTGCGATCGAGTTCACTGCGCAACCGGGCGATTTCCGCCGCCTGATCGGCCGGGGTGACACGGGGATGCGGTGCCAGCCGGCAACGGTGTGGGAGCAGCCCTGGACCGGGGCGCGGCCTCGTGGGTAAGGGCCCGCCAATTGCGCAGCATCGAGGGAGAGATCCCCAGTTCGGTCGCAATCTGCATGGTTGGTCGGCCACTGCTCTCCAGCAGGGCAACGGCCTCTCGCTTGAACTCGGGGGTAAATTCTCGCCTTGTCTTCATCATCAAACACCTTCCCGCTCCCGCAGGAGCGTATCAGAGGTGTCCGTCAAAGCGAGGGAAGATCAGGCAAGAGCACCAAGTCAGGCGGTGGCGCGACAATCCGGATGTGGTCGGCTGCGATGATCCGACCTGGGACGGCCGGTTCGGCGCGGGCTTTGGTCGGAAAGCCGCTCATCTTGCGCTTGACCACACGTGGGTTGTGTCGCCCC
>NZ_JAGPUP010000369.1:0-4068 GCF_018069605.1 Microvirga sp. HBU67558
AGCTGGCGCGGGCTCTCGAAGCGGCGCACATCGCCGATCTCGGCCACAAAGGTCACCGCCGTCAGGAGCGCCACGCCGCGCAGGGCCTGATACGCCTCCACCACCGGCGCCATCGACCAGGTTGCGACCACCTCGGCGACCTGCTGGGTCAACCGCGCGAGGCGGGTCTCGGCCTCCTCAATCGCCTTCCGGTATTCCTGCAGGACCAGATACTGGGCCGGATGCTCAAAGATGAGTTCGGCCAGCCATCGTGCGTGCGCCCGGGTCCAAGGCTGACGGCCAGGGAAGATCCGCCCATGACGCAGCAGGAAGGATTGCAGGTGCTGGCGCTTCTCACGCAGATCTGCCATCGCGGCCTCCCGCGCTCGCACCAGTTCGCGCACGGCTTCATGGCCCGGATCCGGAACCCAGATGACGGTCAGCTCGCCGGCCCGGTGCAGCCGGGCCAGGGTCAGGGCATCGCGGCGATTGGTCTTGACGCGCTCGCCCGGGCGCTTGGGGATGAGCGAGGGCGCGATGACCGCACACTCATGGCCGAGCGCGGAGATCTGGCGCTGCAGGCCATAGCCGGTCGGCCCCGCCTCGTAGCAGAACAGCAGCTCGCCGTGCCGGCTGGCCAGCTTGTTCACCAGGCGCCGCACGGCCTCCGGGGTGTTGTCGATGTCGCCGAGAAAGCGGATCTCACCCTGGCGACCGTCCTCGGCCACGGCGACGGA
Source organism: Microvirga sp. HBU67558 (assembly GCF_018069605.1). Classification (NCBI taxonomy): domain Bacteria; kingdom Pseudomonadati; phylum Pseudomonadota; class Alphaproteobacteria; order Hyphomicrobiales; family Methylobacteriaceae; genus Microvirga; species Microvirga sp. HBU67558. The sequence goes on from NZ_JAGPUP010000369.1 coordinate 717, forward strand.
GGTCTTCAGTTTGGAGGTATCTAGACCGACAAACACTTTGCTATTCTGCTGCATGGCTCGTCCCCTGTGCGGGAGGCTCGGCGCCGGCCCATCCAGCGCAACCCTCGCTCATCGCATAGTGTGGACGAGCCACCTTCGCCGGCAACGAACATACGGTCTGCTGCGGGTGCTCGAGCGGCCCGAGATCCCGCTGCACACCAATGCCTCCGAGAACGACCTGCGCGCCTGGGTGACCAAGCGCAAGATCTCCGGCGGCACCATGAGTGCGGATGGCCGCATGGCGCGCGACGTGATGCTGGGGCTGTCGAAGACCTGCCGCAAGCTCGGGCTGGCGTTCTTCACCTATCTCGGGGACAGACTGGGACTGAATGGGGAACGGCCAAGGATCCCGCCGCTGGCCGAGCTCGTCATCTGGGCAACCTAAGCACCGGCTTCATCAACATCTTTGGGCCGCGCTGTGAAAGCGGCGCCGTTCTCATTATTCGGTCCATATGCGACAAGAGGTAAGGACCGTTGCGAGGATGCAATATGGCGGATCGTTGGTGGAAAAGACCCCTGGTCAAGCCACAGGCCCTACAGGCTGGCGATCGCGTCGCTATCGTTTCGACGAGCTGGGGCGGACCCGCGATCTTCCCGCATCGCTATGAGGCAGGCAAAAAGGTTCTTTCCGAGGTCTTTGGACTCAGGCCTGTCGAAATGCCCCATACCCTTCGCGATGCCGCATGGCTCGACCGGTACCCTCAGGCTCGCGCCGAGGACATTCATGCGGCCTTCGCAGACTCCTCGATCAAGGGCGTCATTGCCAGCATTGGCGGTGACGATGCGATCCGCCTGATCCCGCATATCGACCTGAATGTGATCGCGGATAATCCCAAGGTCTTTCTCGGCTACTCCGATCCAACCATCCTGCACTTCGGTTGTCTCAAGGCGGGTCTTAGCTCGTTCTATGGTCCGACCATTATGGCGGGCTTTGCCGAGAACGGGGGCATGCATGCCTACGCCGAGAACGCCCTGCGCAAGGCCATCTTTCAAACAGATCCCATCGGAGCGATCGAACCAAACCCGGAAGGGTGGACCGTCGAACATCTGCCCTGGAAAGATCCCGAGAACCAGAGCCGCCGCAGAAGGATGACACCCTCGACCGGCCCGCGAACCTTACAGGGGACAGGGATTGCACAGGGACATCTCATCGGTGGCTGCGCCGAGGTCCTGGAGATGCTGAAAGGCTCGGATTGGTGGCCGCCGCTGGATTACTGGAACAGGGCGATCCTCTTCTACGAGACCTCCGAGGAAGCCCCGCCGGCAACCCTTGTCCTGCGCTGGCTCCGCAATTTAGTGGCTCAGGGCATCTTGCCCCGTCTCTCAGGCATCGTTCTCGGACGCCCGGGCGGGCAGACGAACGAAGTCTATAGGAGGGAGCAGGAGGAGGCGGTCCTGCGCGCTCTCGCCGAGGCGGGCATGCAGCACCTGCCAGTGCTGGCAGAATGCGATTTCGGACACACGGATCCGATGGCCACATTACCCTATGGCGCGACAGCTGAAATTGATTGCCGCAGGGCCCAGCTCACGATTCCGGAGCCTGGTGTCACCGCTACAGCCCGCTGACGCAGCGTGCCGATCCGAAGCGTCGCTTTGACAGTCCGCATAACTCCGCCAGTGAAAAGTGGGTCCGCCTTCTGCATAGAACGATGGCTCCAGAGCATCGCCCCCCAAATTGCCCCGGTTACTTTTCGGGGGCAGGGTAGGGGGGATCGAGGAGGAACAACCGTTCCCCTGCGCCTATTCCCTGCCGGAACTGCCGTGGGAGACCGTCGCCGGCCGGCTCGAGCTGATCACGATCAGCACCCTGCGCTTCGACGCCCGGCTCGAGACCTCCGGCCTCGCGGTCGGGTGGCAGTCCCGCTGCGATATGACCGAGGCCGTGCGGGCGCTGCTCCTCGACGGACACCTTGTCGATGTCGGGGACCTGGTTCTGCATGATGCCGGCATGGATGTGCGCCATCCCACGCACGAGCTTGTCCGCGCCGCGGCCGCCCTGCGGGCCCGGCGCACCGCTCTGGCCAGCAGGGCACCCTGGCCGCTATCGATCGACGGACTGGCCGCCCTGCGTGGCATCCGAGGCGTGGCGGAGCAGGCACCCATCAGGGCCGGAAGCAAGAAGACCGATCCCGGCGGTGAGGAGGCCTACCTGCCCTATGCCAACGATGCCGATCCGTGGAAGGCGCACTTCGCGGAGACCGACGCGCTGCTCGCACGCACCAGCCACGTCCTCGCCGGCGAGACTCCGCTGCCCGCGAACCGTTCGCATTTGGTCTACGATCCGGATCATGACGAGGCGGAGGCTGAGGACCTGTGGCTCGATGTGGTCGAACGGACCGGCTCCTGGCCAGCCGTCGCTGCGGCCGCCGCGGCCTGGAAGGCGTGGCTGGATCTCGACCTCTACCCCCGCCAGCCCTGGCTCGGGCTGATCATGGCCGCTGCCATCCTGCGGGCGACAGGGCTGACCCACCATCTCCTGCCGCTTGCCGCCGGCGTCGAGCAATCCCGGTTCCGGCCGCAGGGGAGAAAAGGGGCCGCCGAGACGCTGGAGGGTTTCTGCCGGGTGCTGGAGGAAGCCCTGAGCATCGCCAACAAGGATCTCGACCGGCTGATCCTGGCCCGCGACCTGATGAGCCGTGCCACCGCCAAAACCCGCTCCAACTCGAGGCTGCCGGAGCTGGTCGACCTGTTCCTGTCGCGCCCGCTGGTGACGGTGCTGCTCGCGGCCAAGCTGCACAAGGTCACGCCCAAGGCCATCGACCTGATGCTCGCCCAGCTCGGCGGGCCCTGCCGCGCGAGCTCACCGGTCGCACCCGCTACCGCCTGGGAGATCGTGTAACCTCCGGCCGGTTCACCAACCGCGTGAATGCGCCATCGAAGCGAACCAATCAACACCTCATCATGCCCATGACCTCACCACGGAAGCTGCCTGCCGAAGGCGTCTCAGATGGCCTGCCCAATCCGGCACGGCTCTGGGCCTTTGTTGCCATCGCCATCGCGCTCACCATGGCGGTTCTGGACAGCGCGATCGTCAATGTCGCCCTGCCAGTGCTGGCCCAGCAGCTTCAGGTGGATCCGGCAACGGCCGTTTGGGCCGTCAATGCCTATCAGCTGGCGATCACCGTCTCACTCCGGCACCGTTGCAGTAACTTGAAAAGGGCATAACGAACCCCGTCGAACGGGTCGTTCAAGCTGCAAGGCCGAAGAGCTGATTGAAGAGACGGACTTCGCCTGTCGCTCGACATCCTTGCTTGTTGTAATGACCGCGGCGGATCATGCGCATGGTTTCAAAACCCATCGGGGTTGCAGCGGC
>NZ_JAGPUP010000370.1:0-4081 GCF_018069605.1 Microvirga sp. HBU67558
CGAACCAGGTCACTCATGTCTACAGCGAGAAGAAGAACACGGTCGAGATGATCCGGCTGATCGAGACCCTCGCCTGGAAATATGCAGCCTGTCGTCGGCTCTACCTGTCTTGGGACTCCGCCTCATGGCATTCCTCGAACCGGCTCAAGGACTGGCTGGCCAAGCACAATTCTGCCGCGCGGGTCGGTTGCGGTCCGCAGATCAAGGTGGTGCCCCTGCCCTCCTGTGCTCCGTTCCTGAATGTCATCGAAGCCGTCTTCAGCGGCATGGCGCGCGCCGTCATCCACAACAGCAACTATCCCTCTGCCGAGGAGGCCAAGATGGCGATTGACCGGTACTTGGCTGAACGCAATGCTCATTTTCAGGTTAATCCGGAACGAGCGGGCGAGTGGGTGTGGGGGCTCGAGCGACAGCCCGCGGTGTTCTCCGACGCCAATACCTGCAAGGATCCTGCTTATAATCGATGACACAGGTTGGAATTTCTTGACTCATTAGCAGCTGGAAGTGCCTTTGTGATCCTTGAGTGTAAATGGCTTATCCAGCGGAGGTGATGGGACGGGCTATGTGTGACCACGATATCGTCGTCCGGCTTAGGGCCGCTTTGAATCGTGAGGGGGAGATCTCCCGCGAGGAGGTGGAGGCCCTCCTCATTGAGGCTGTCGACGCGATTGAGTTCCTTCGCTCCTTGTTGGAGCCATTGGAGGAAGTTGGGTTAGAGGACTTGCCGCCAAAGGGCCGTGCTTAGGGGACGATGTTTGATCTGCAGTTCTTTGAAGTGATATGCCGCATGATCCTACCCCACAGAGTAGGCGTTGGATGTCTCACTACAAGTACTGCTGCGCCCCACAGGGCGGCCCTGCATTTAATAAAGACCTTCAGGGTCGCTTCCGCGGCAACCCGGGTCGAAGCGGGCAATTGTCTAACCCAACAGCGCCACCATGACCGGCAGGGAAGATCAGGGGCTTGGTGCGCAGTCACAACACGATCGGCACCAACCGACAGGAAATGGTGATTGCGCTTTCAGCCCCGATCGGCTCCGGTTACCGCAGGCATCGCCCATTCGTTGTATTGCCATGGAGGTTGGATCGACCATCTTCGGTGCATGCCCCTGAAAAGAGCCCTCTGGCTACCTCTCTCGTTGCTCATAACGGCTTCCCTCCCCCACATGGCGTCCGCGGGTGACCCGTCGCGGGGGAATCTCTGGCGCGTGGTGGCGACATGCGTCGCCGCCAAGCAGACGCTCAATGTTTCGCTGCCCTGCCTCCAAGTCGACTTGGAGAGCCACGGGTCCCCGGGCACGGTCATTCTCAGGCCGCCCTGGAGGGAGACACACACCCTTGTCGTTCCGACCACACGGTTGGTCGGGATTGAGGCTCCGGCTCTTCAGCAACCGGGAGCCGTGGCCTACTGGCAGGCGGCTCTCGCGGCCCGCAGTGTGGTCGTCGAGGCAACCGACGGGCGCGTCCGCATCGAGGACGTCGGACTGGCTATAAATTCCAGGAACAGCCGCACGCAAGATCAACTCCATTTCCATGCTGATTGTGTACAGCCGGAGGTCCTCACCGCGCTTCGCCGACACGAGGCGGAGTTCGGCAGCACCTGGAAGCCACTTGATTTCTTGCAGTCACTTGATTTTCTGCGTGCACGCCAGCGGTTCTTTGGAATGAAAATTGCCTCTGACGAGCTCGGCACATCGAACATCTTCGAGCGCCTGACGCATCTTCCAATCTATCAAAGGGATCTGTCCAGAGTTGGCGTCGCGGTCTTCAGCTCCCCACCCAGGAGTTCATGGCAGGGCTTGTAGGTCATTGCCACTCTGGGACGTGACAGCCAGGCGGAGGGGCTCCTGGATCATACCTGTTCTCTGGCCCGACGTGTCGCTGCCAACGATGCTCCAGTGGACTTTCAGCGCTGAGAAGGGACACCTGCCTTCAGGAGCCTTCTTCTCGACCAGGAGCAACATGGCCGGAAACGGCGCTTCGACCCTCGACACCTTAAAGTAGTCGTCGAACGGCTTGAGCGGATCGGCCCCAAGATAGCGCGGGTCGTCCGGAATGAATGGTGGCCGATCGTGGCTACACCAGCCGCGCCTTTCGCGAATATGTCTGATGCATGAGGGCCCGGCTGGCGATCTCACCACAGCGCCATGGGTCACTATTGGCCTGTCCGTACTGGATCTACCACAACCGTAATGTTGAACTGCGCCAGGCAGGCTGATCCGGATCCAGCCTGATATGACTCATATGGAGGATGCCGCCGGATTGAGGGCGTGCCATAGTGGAGTTCTAACTGCATTCGGGGCATCTCAGCCCGCGCTGTGGACACATTGATGACAGAAGGGTCAAACTGGAAACCCATCGAAACGGCCCCATGCGATGGAACGCCGCTGCTCGTCTTTCATCCGAACTGGAATACTCTGGCAGTAGGGATTAATCATGGTTGCGGTACGGTCTGGCAAAAACCGGACGGTGACCTGCTCAGGACGCCAACTCATTGGATGGCGTTGCCGGGACCGCCCGACTTACGCTGGATCAGCGCGCCTCGCTCACGGCAGAATGGCGACACGGGCCAATAATGCAACCAGATCCGCCTGACGGTGGGTGTGGGTCTTGGCGAACACGGATGCAAGTTGCTTGCGGGCCGTGGCCACACTCGTGTTGTGACCTTCTGCAATATCGTCAAGATTTTTTCCCGAGGCAATTTCGATCGCGAGCCTTGCCTCTGCGCGCGTCAGGCCGAAGATCTTTTGCAACGTCTCCGATGTGGGATGAGGCATCACTTCGAGATCAACCAGGATGATAACTGTGTGAGGTCCCGTGCCTGTCCTGTTGTCAATCGGCACAGCATGCAAAATGAGAGGCTTCTCGCCTGTCTCATCCCTTCGGATCACGATCCAGGAGCCATCGTCTATGTTGAGGCGCGACGTTGTCCCAAGACGCAGCAACGCTTTGAGCGCCTCCCGCCACTCCGAGCCGCACGCAGCCATTGTCGCGAGCGATCGCTGGCTCTGCAAAAGGCGTGCGGCCATGTCATTGATCTGAATGACTTGACCTGACGCATTCAGCACAATTCCGCCGTTCCCCATCCGGTCAAGGGCATCAAGGAGTGGCTTCCCGAGTGGCATTGTGCCTCACTTAGACGAGCAGCGAGTCGAAATCAGCCCATCTACTCATGCAACTCCCCTTTGGGAGTAGGTGACATAATTGTGAGCCCGATGCCAAAGGTCAGAGCTGCGCGGGGCGAGAGCATGGCGCGGGTAGTTGTGCGGACGCTCGTCGTTCGGACAGGGAAGAACCACAGGTTTGTTTTACCCTCACAGGCTAGCGCGAAGGTAGATTGGCCACTCTGCTCGCGATGAACACATTGCAAGAAAAGCAGATTCAAACACGCTAAAAAGTTCTCTCAATCATCTAAATGAGGGATGCGGTTTCTATCAAAGTCGTTACCGTTCCTACTATGAGTAACGTTCCCAAGACGTCTCTCAGCCGGATAACGCTCAAAGCTGAATCGGCCACAGACGTGTTGTGATCAGCCAATAGAATAAACCCAACTGCTCGGGCGCGGGGAGACAGAAAGGCTTGGCCTTCTATTGTGGGGGCAGTTTACAACCCCACAGCAACTCTGCAAGCCATGTGGCGGAAGACATTGGTCTTTCGCTCAGGATGCCTGCATGTCCTCCTCATGACAGAATGGTGGAGTAGGAAATGCGAATGCCACAAGGCCTTTCAAGGGATGATCTCCCCAGCGTGTTGCGCGGTACGACTCTGGAGAAATCTTTGAGATTTCATAAGTCTCGGCCAAGTACCTCATTCGACACTCGGGTCATCTGCCAATTAACTCTCGCATAGGGGCGTTGCTGCCGGCACCAAGGTAGGCCTCCGTGCTGAAAGCAAACTCGCCTTCTTCCACAACACAACTACACCGCCTTAACACCGTTCAGCCACCGATGGTTGAGACTACGGCACAAGACGAAAGCCAAGATTGCAGGGAGGACGACCATGGCCATCAATCCAACTGAGGACGACGACTTTCTGGTGGGGGGTGAGACGGCGGACAGCATTGACGGTCTGGGCGGCAACGA
>NZ_JAGPUP010000371.1:0-4170 GCF_018069605.1 Microvirga sp. HBU67558
TGGGGGCAGCTCCAAACCAACCCTGAATTAACATCACACCCGGATCACCCACATGGGGCAGGCCACATCAGATCTTGTTCTGGCCCCTTCAAGCCTGATGGACGTTGGTGCGGCGAACGAAAGTTTGTAGGAATCTATTGACGCCATGTTGTCAAATATGACAACACGGCCTATATGGCAAGAAAGACTAGGCCGATCTCATGGATCAAGGCGGCCCGAAAGGATTTTGAGGAGTTTCCCTTGGGGACACGGCAGGAAATGGCCCGTGCCCTGACCGTCGTGGCCGAGGGCGGGCACCCTGATATCGCCAAACCTCTGACAGGGCTTGGTTCAGGGGTGCTGGAGCTGGCCCTAAAGCACCGGGGAGATGCATTCCGCGTCGTGTACGCGCTGCAGATAGGAGATGAGATCTGGGTTGTGCATGCGTTCCAAAAGAAGTCCAAAAGCGGGATCGGCACGCCCAAAGCCGAAATCGACCTGATCCGTGACCGCCTGAAACGGCTGAAGGAGGCCTTGCGATGAACGACGATTTTGAACTGGTGCGAGGCAGTGGCAACGTCTTCCGCGATCTTGTCCTGCCTAACCCTGACTTAGAGCAGCTGCGTTCGATCCTGGCGGCGCAGATCGTCAAGACGCTCGATCGCCGGCACCTGACGGTCCGCGAGGCCGCCGAGCTGACAGGGATCGCGGCCGCCGACTTTTCTCGCATCCGCAACGTCAAGCTGGACCGGTTCACCGTGGACCGGCTAATGACGGTGCTCGGCCGCCTCGGTCAGCAGGTTGATGTCAATGTGAAGGTACGGTCGAGTGCCAAGCGTCATCCTCCTGCTCTAGCGCATCGTTGACGTAAACATTGCACGCGACAGAGACGATCGACGCGTTCTCGGTCCCGAGTCTTCTGCGGCGGAAGTTTTTATGAAAGATGCACAATATAGTTATTTAGTTTCAATGGAAAGCATAGTCGCGCCTATGCGGCTACGCGCGAGGGGCTAACACGAGCATAAGCATCTATGTTTTAGGCTGCCTGTTGTTTTGATCGGCTTCGCCGATAGGCGCTGGTCACATTCAAGCGCATCCGCACAACCTCCTCGCTGGCGCCATAAATGTCAGACGCTTCGGTGAGGGAGTATTTGCGCTCTGCGACGAGAAGGGCAGCCTCTTCTGAAATAAGAAGGGCTGGGCCAAGCCAAGCGGCTTCTTCTTCGATGTTAGCGTCGTAGTGCCTGGAGCCGGTCTCATTGAGCAGAGGCTTCGATGGATGGATCAAAAGCTCATGGCTCAATTCATGAGCGATGTTAGCGGCCTGACGCTTCTTGTGGTGACCATCATTATGGATGATGAGGCGGTGAGGTCCTTTGCACAAGGTAACGGCGGAAAATTCAGCCTGGCCTTTCTTCCCGCGAGGGTATGCTACCTCGGTTTTCCGCTGGATGATCTGACCTTTGTGGTCACGCACTTCCTGCCGCATCTCAACCGGGATGCAGTCTACCGCATCCTCAAGGCTGAAGGCTTAGGCCGCCTGCCGCCGGCGCAGCAGCGCAAGCGCAAGCTCGGCACGTTCAAGGACTACGATCTCGGCTTCGTGCACATGGACATCAAGCATCTGCCGAAGCTGCAGACCGCCAATGGGGAGCGGCGCAAGCGCTCTCTCTATGTAGCCATTGACCGCTGCTCGCGCTGGGTGCACCTGGCCGTCTATGATGACGAACTGGCCACAAGCGCGGTCGCCTTCCTGAAAGAGGCGGTCCGTGCCTTCCCATTCAAGGTCACACACGGGCTCTTGCCGCCGGCGTCCCCTTCGACTGGGTCGCTGCCGACACGATCTATGGTGTGGGAGCCATCGAGATGCAGTTGCGCCGGGCCGGCAAGGGCTACGTGCTGGGCGCGCATGCCACGGATCAGTTCTCCTCCTGGATCGACAAGCCCGAAGTGGCCGGCACGGCCGAGCAGATTGCCAAGGCTCTGGCGCCTGAGACCTGGCAGCGCCTGTCGGCGGGCGACGGCACCAAGGGAGCGCGCTTGTATGACTGGGCGTACGTCGAGTTGGCCGATCTTGAGGCGGAGGAATACAACGAGGCGCTCACCGGCCTGTGGACGCGCGGCCTGTTGATCCGCCGCAACCTCTCTGATGGGGACCTGGCGTTCTTCTCGACCTGGTGTCCAGCCGGCACGCCGATTGAAGAGCTGGTGCGGGTGGAAGGCCAGCGCTGGGCGATCGAGGATGCGTTTGAGACGGCGAAGACCGAGTTGGGGCTCACCCACAACGAGACGCGCTCCTGGCATGGCTGGCACCGGCACGTCTCATTGGTGATGCTGGCGTTTGCCATGCTGGCGGTGGTGCGCGAGCGCGCCAACCGCTTCACCTCACCCCAAAAAAGTCGAGACGAAGCCAGGCTGCAGCGTTGGTATGCTGGTCTGTCCAGGAAATCCGCCGCGTCGCCACACGCCTCCAGCAGCGCCGGATTGAGCCTGCCCTCGTGATCGCTTGGTCCGCCTGGCGCCGCGCGCATCAGGCGATGGCGCAAGCCTCACATCGCAAACGAAAGGTGCAACTCACATGGGCATTGGTCCGTCAAGATGCTGGTTCATCGGAACACCGATCAGATCTCCGGCTGGTGTTTGGCATCCAAGGTCTGAGCCCGTTGCATGATCTGGCCCGTGTCCAGCGCCAGCTCCCACTCACATCCGGTCGCTGCGCGCACGCAGCCGCACCATCATCCCGCTTGCAGCGGACGGGGGCTCAGGCGACGGGACCCTTCTGTAGTGCGGCACTGAACGCCCTATTGCACATCGGTCCGTCCACCTGGATCCGCCGGGCCTGATCAGGGTCCGGCGAAGCACATCCACCCAGTCGTGCCGTGCCTTACGCAGGCCTCATCACGGCACCCTCGATGATCACTCCGGCTATCGCATACTTCCAGAGCGCGATCAGCAGCTTACGGGCGAGCGCCACGATCATCGACTTCTTCAGGCGCCCGCCATTGCGCCGGACCCGCTCCTGGAACCACTGGCTCAGGGCCGAGGCCGGCTGATGGCGCAGCCACAGCCAGGCGAGCTCATTGTGGTGCGCAGGCGCGGATTGCCGGCTTTCGAGACGCCTTGCTCGCGATCCACCGATCCGCTCTTCCAGGGGGTGGGCCAGGCCCGCATAGGCGGCCACCTGCCGGCGATTGGCGAAGGTGCGGAACAGGCCCTCCACCCACAGAACAGCGGCGGCTTCCCGACCGATGCCTTTCAGGGGAAGCAGGCGCCCGGGTGGCACGGCGCCGGCCTCCTCGTCGGCACAGGCGAGCAGGTGATCCCGCTCGGCCTCGACTGCTTTGATCTGCTCCAGCAGCAAATCGAGCCGGTCGAGTTCGCGGCTGATTTGAGCCTTGAGATGAACCGGCAGCGGCCGGCCATCGCCGGTCGTGAGCGCCTCGAGCCTTGTTCTGCGGTCGCGGTGCAGGGGCTCATAGTCGCCGATCCCCTGCGCGAACAGCAGGCCCTTGACGCGGTTGACGTGCTGGATCCGCTCGGCGGTCAGCGTCTTGCGCTCGCGGCTGATGCGGCGCCGATCCTCCTGCTCAGGCGTGGGAGCCCGGACCATGGCACAGACCCGCGGCTCCCCGCGCTTGTAGGCCAGCAGCGTGCGCACCAGAGCCTCGCCGTCAATCTTGTCGGTCTTGGCCCGCCGGCAGCGGCGGGAGACCGCAATCGAGGCGGGATCGACGACATGGCTCTCGATCCCCTCGCTTAACAGCACGTGATGGATCCAGAACCCATCCAGTCCCGCCTCCTGAACAGTGATGATCGGAACCATCTGACCGGTTCGCGCGCGCGCTTTCTCCTGCAGCTGCGCAAACCGCATCAGCAGGCCGGCCACATCGCCGCCCCGCACGCTGTGCCTGGACATCGTCTCGCCGGCCCCGGGCGACAGAGAGGTGATCAGCCACACCGAAGACTCAGTTCCAGGGAGACGAAGATTGCGCCAAGATGGGTGCGGATAGCGGTTTGCTCAAATCGGGGCTCAACGGACATCGGTTGGTCTCCAGCGTGAGTGGATACAGCAACCTCACTCTGCCAGAGAGTGGACCGCTATCCACCCGCATAGGATCTGTAGTGCTAGAGGCTGATGAGCAATTATCTTTCCTTTCGCGTGAGGCGGCGCAGCAGAATGCGGCTCATGGC
>NZ_JAGPUP010000372.1:0-4195 GCF_018069605.1 Microvirga sp. HBU67558
CGGTACGGGTGATCTGCGGCTCGAACTGACGTGCGATGCCGGGCATCTGGCAAATCCTGATCGTTCAAATAAGGTCTCCGAGCCAGGCAAGAAACTGCGTTCTGGACCTGCCTGCCCTGGAGAAGGCTGGGGAATGGGCCAGGACCTAGCATCTCTCTCGGCAAACTTCAAACAGTCGATCCGGGCAGCCTCACTCGTGTGAACGGGGTGGAACTGGTACCCTTCCCAGCTTGGCTCAAGCCGTTACTGTCTGGGGACGTCCCTAGATTATCGAGATGCCGACAGATGTGGGAGACGGCGGAGGTTGAGATGACAGAGAGCTTTCAGGGCGGAGGCATCACTGGCCGAGGCGACGCCGAGAGTATAGCTATTCAAGTCCTGAATTTCATTGTCGCGGATGTCGATCGGATCATCCAGTTCCTGAACGTGACTGGCCTTCAGCCTGAGACCATCCGCGCTTCGGCGCAATCATCGCAGTTCCTGCTCGGCGTCCTCGAGTACGTGGCAAAGGACGATGAATTGCTGAAAGCGATTGATCAAGGGCTGAAGATCCGGCCGACTGCGATCCTAGCCGCCATTATGCATCTGTCGCCGGAGCCCGAGGCTAAGACGTCGGACAAGAAGGTTGACGTAGCCCCTCAATTGCCAAGGCGCAACCTGTTCCACTGAAGTGGCTGTCATCCAGCTAACGGTTTTAGCTTACTCCCGATAAAGAGTACTTATTGGGAGTAAGAGCAGTGGCTCGTATCTCCTGGAGGAATCTACCTGCCAGTTGTAAGGGGTGAAAGAAGACTCGCAGAGGGGTTATTGCGTTGCCGAGGCCGTGTGGGTTCGCAAAGCCTGTAGAGTCGCAGTTCCCAGTTTGCCTGTGACAGGAGGACCTTTGGTTCGTTCAAAGGCTTCAACCGCCTTGCGAGTAGAGGGGCCAAGTGTCCCATCAGCTTTGAGTTTTCCGTACCCAAAATCAACGAGCACTTCCTGCGCCGCACGGATCTCCTTCTTAGAAAGGCGAACTGATGATGTCGTGCTGGCTGCCCGGCTTTCCGTTGTCGCAATGGGCTGATCTGACGGTCCAGTGAGCTGAAGGCGGGCCTGCTCAATCGCTTGACTCACGGTTGATCGCAGGGAGTCCAACTGCTGGAGTTCTTCGGTGGCTGCCTCAATCCGCTTCAGTGTCGTGTTCAGATCTTGGCCTGCCAGAATCCTCCGTTCATTGTCCTTCGCCAGTTGATCACGCTCCGCTGTGACGGTCTCAATCTGCTGTCGCAGATTTAAAATCTCGCTCTGGAGCGCGTGGTCTTCAGAACTCTTGGATAGGACTGAGTACACGAATAAACCAAAGCCGATCGCCGTAGCAGCCAGGAGACCTGTTCCTGCTGTACTGAGCTGTACCCGAGCGTAATTTCGTACATAGCTCATGTTCTTACCCGCGGATTGTTAGCTGACTCTCGGAGAGCGTTGTGTGCTCAGATCATCTCCGCAATGGGTCTAGCTTGTGACGCAATTGAGACTGTATAGGACCTTTGGCTTCGCAGGGTTAATCAAATGCAAACTTGAGCCGTTAATTGCTATTGGCAGACTGCTTGATGCAGGATGCGCTGGAGAGGACTGTATCGCTGTGCACTATTCTATCACCCGGGCTAGGGATACCCAGCTATTCGCATTCCAGTGATCAAGGTCTAAGGGTTGAGTCAGTGTCGGCAGACGATTTAACGTTTCGGTACGGAGTTTAGCACATCGTCAACCGTGAGCCCAAGAAGCAGAGCACTCCAGCACCACGCATTTTGTTTTGAGTGCGCATTCTCACCACCCTCATCCGCCTCTTCGTCTGTGCGGCACTAAAGCGTTCCTCCTTGAGGTGCCATAGTGGGAATGCATGGTTGCTCGTCCCAATAACTGGGTATTTACCTGCCGCATCCAGAGTGTGGGTGTGACGGGCCGACCCACTGCGACATTTGCGAGCTTTGTTAGTATCCATGCGTAAGATCCCCATGCCGAACGATTATCTCCCGTCCGCAATCCGGACCGAGGATGGAGTTCCAAGGAGATCGCATAAGAGTGATGCCTTGCCATTCCAAGGTATGAACAGCGGAACCAGCACCAACTGGGAGGAGCCGTGGCTGGCTATGGGCCAAGCCGAGCCTGGTTGGTGGCAGGCATTCGCGATCGACCAAGGCGTGCGGTCCACGCGCACCCCCGACAAGTTCATCAGGAAGTCACCGGAAACGAACGTGTTCGACCTTCCAACGGGCGAACTGATAAATGCGGATCGGTTGGCCGAAGTTGTACTGAACAGGCCCGAGGACGAAATCCACAAGCGCATTGAAAGACTTCGCGCCGCCATGGAGGCTCCGCCGGTCAAGACCTTCGCCCAGAAGGCGCAAGAAACCATGCAGCCGCTAGCTGCTCCCTCCTTGGCGCAGCGCGAGATGGCGGACGTTCCGAGACAAGTTGAACCGCCCTCGACATCTAAGGCGCCCGATGTTCAGAGTCTCGTCTCTAGGGTTGTCGAAAGGGTTTCCCAACCCGTCCCGGAGCCCCAGATCACTGTCCTCACCATGCCGTCCACGATGTTCGTTCCGTCGGCCTTCCAGTCGGCCCTGTACCGCATCGACGTCTCCCTGAAGCACCTGCTAATCCCTCCAGTTGACGCAGTCGCCGACGAACGGGAAACCTCCGAGGTGATGGAGCCCGAGGTCATCGCTTTCGACGAGCATTCGGAACTGGAAGTAGGCGAGGGTGCCGCCGATCTCTTGCAGCTGCAATCCCGAGACGGGTGCATGGCGGCGCGGCAGGAACTAAGTCAGCAATCTGGGGAGACCAGTGATCAAACCTGCATCAGCATCAATGACGCTTGTGAGATAGCTGAAACCGCCGGAACCAAGAATGGGGTTCTGGATGCCGTGGATCAAGAGGTCGCGACCTTCGCGCTTGGTGAGGATGGTATTGGAGAAGTCGCGCAAGTCCTCGAGGACATGAGCTCCGACGTGGAGGAGGATCAGGCAGAGGAAGTCGACCTTGGATACCTCACCCTGTGCGGAGAGGATATTGCTGGCATCCAGACCACGTTGAGAGCCAAGGGGAAGGTCGCCTTGCGACACGCGTTGGACGCTCCAGCGATTGAGGAAGCCGCCATCGTCGAGGAGGCCACTTCCATTCCGGAGAGTGCCTCAATCAAGAGTAGACTTGCCGTCGCAGGTGAGTTGTCGGAGCACGTGCTGGAAGTGCATCTTGAATTGGATGCTGCCGCTGCTGTCGAGGTAATAGAGGCTGCGCACGAAGTCTTACCTGAGGCAGTGATGATCCCGGGGCAGGATGCGGAGATCGACGCCTCCATAAAGGAGGCTGCCGTCGGGCCGGAGTTCGTTATGCTGCCCCCTCCTGCGCTGCCCCAACGTTCTGGGTACGCCTCTTATCAGCTTCCTTCCATTGAGCTTCTTGCCCAGACGCCGCAGCCGGAGGGGGAGGTCCTGACCGAAGATATTCTCGAGGAAAGAGCCGGACGTGTGGAAAAGGTCATCCGCGACTTCGGCGTGAAGGGCGAGGTCATCCACGTGCATCCGGGACCGGTGGTCACGCTCTACGAGCTCGAGCCCGCTCCAGGTGTCAAATCTTCCCGTGTCATTGCGCTCTCGGAAGATATCGCCCGATCCATGAGCGCGGTCTCCGCCCGTGTCGCGGTGATTCCAGGCCGCAACGCCATCGGAGTCGAGCTGCCCAACCAGCAGCGCGAGACGGTTTACCTGCGCGAAATTCTGGAGTCGGAGGAGTTCAGGAGTTCAACGCATAAGTTGCCCCTGTGCCTGGGCAAGACCATTGGCGGCGAGCCCGTCATCGCCGATCTGGCCCGCATGCCCCACCTGCTGGTGGCCGGCACCACCGGGTCGGGCAAGTCGGTGGCCATCAACACCATGATCCTGTCCTTGCTGTATCGCTTCACACCGGAGCAGTGCCGCCTGATCATGGTCGATCCCAAGATGCTCGAGCTCTCTGTCTATGACGGCATCCCGCATCTGCTCACTCCCGTGGTCACCGACCCCAAGAAGGCGATCATTGCCTTGCGGTGGGCGGTGAGAGAGATGGAGGATCGCTATAAGAAGATGGCGAAGCTCGGTGTGCGCAACATCGATGGCTTCAACGCCCGGGTGGTCGAGGCCAAGGCGAAGGCCGAGACCATCACGCGCACGGTGCAGAC
>NZ_JAGPUP010000373.1:0-4278 GCF_018069605.1 Microvirga sp. HBU67558
CACGGGCGAGGGCTGGCTGTATCTCGCCGCGGTGCTGGATTTGGCAACCCGGAAGGTGGTGGGGTATTGGGCGACATGTAAAACTAGATCCCTGACGACATGAAGAACTGGACCCCTCGCGCCTACTTTTGAGAGGACGAGATGAGGTCACAGGAATGTCAGACTTCTCCCGGGGCGGAGGTCCCGCGGGGAGAGGCGATGCGAACGCCGGATGACGTGGCGGCGATGCTGCGGTTGAAGGCCCTGGGTTGGGGCATCAAGCGGATCGCCCGCGAACTGGGGTGCAGTCCCATGACCGTTCGTCGCTATTTGGCCGAAGGCGGCTACCGGGTCTACCGGCGTCCCGTCCGGCGCCGCACGCTGACTGGGCTCGAGGACTGGCTGGCCGAGCGCTTCCACCGCCATGCCGGCAATGCCGATGTGGTGCGCCAGGAGCTTGTGGCCGAGAAGGGGATTGACGTCAGCCTACGCACGGTGGAGCGGGCCGTCGTCGGTCTGCGGCGTGAGCTGGCGGCACAGGCGCGCGCCACGGTCCGTTTCGAGACCCCGCCCGGGCACCAGTTGCAGATCGACTTCGGCGAGCGGCGCGTCCTGATTGCCGGGATCTCCACCAAGGTGTTTCTGTTCGTGGCCACTCTGGGCTATTCGCGCCGCCTGCATGTCCGTGCCTTCTGCAACGAGCGCCAGGAGAGCTGGTTCGAGGGCCTGGAGAGCAGCTTCCGGCACTTTGGCGGGGTGACCACTGAGGTCCTGTTCGACAATGACCGTGGCCTGGTCCAGCACCATGACGTTCAAACGCGGGAAGTGGAGTTCAACGCCCGCCTGCGCGCCTTCGCCCGGCATTGGGGCTTCCGGCCGCAAGCCTGCTTTCCCTACCGGGCCCGGACCAAGGGCAAGGACGAACGCGGCGTTGGCTATGTGAAGAAGAACGCGGTCGCCGGACGTGCCTTTGAGAGTTTCGCTGCTCTGGAGGCTCATCTCGAGCAGTGGGTGCGCGAGGTAGCTGATCAGCGGGTGCACGGCACCACCGGGGAGGTGCCGGCCGAGCGCTTTGCCCGCCAGGAAGCCCAAGCCCTCAAGCCGCTGGATGGGATTCCATCCTTCCAGATTCTGCGGGAGGTCACGCGCAAGGTCCATGCCGACTGCGCCATTGAGATCGACGGCAATGCCTACTCAGTGCCATGGCGGCTGATTGGAGCGACCGTCCGGGTGGTGATCTCGGACGGGACCGTGCGCATCTGGCATGCCGGCCAGGAGGTGGCGGTGCATGCCCGGCAAGCGGGACGTCGGCAGCGTCTGGTCGATCCGGCGCACTTTGAGGGGGTTGCCGGCTTCGGCGGCAAGGTGGTCCGTGCCGAGCCTGCCGCGGGGATGTTGCTGCGGCCCCTGGCCGAATACGAAGCCGTAGCCGGGGGAGGCTTCTGATGGAGGTTTCGCACGACCATCTAATGGCGATGCTCACCCGGCTCAAGCTGACGGCCATCCGCGACCAGCTCGACAGCCTGGTGGATGAGGCCGCGCGGCGGGAGTTGACGATCCGGGAAGCCCTGGGACTGTTCTGCGAACGGGAGATCGCGCGCAAGGACGAGCGGCGGATCGAGATGAGCATTGGCCTGGCACGCTTTCCCTATGTGCGCGACCTGGCAGGATTCGACTTCGCGGCCCAGCCGTCGATCGACAAGGGCCAGATCAGGGAACTGGCCCTGGGCCGGTTCATTGCCAATGGCGAAGCCGTTCTGCTCTTGGGACCACCCGGGGTCGGCAAGACGCACCTTGCCGTGGCCCTCGGCCGGGAGGCGATCGTGGCCGGCTTATAGCGCGACGATCTGGATTGAGAGCGCGGCGATCAGGATCGGGCGATTGGCTGTCGCGGCGGAATGATGATTGTCGCCCCGCGACAGAGATGCAAGCGCTTTCTTGATTGTCGCTGCGAGCGTCAATCAGGATGAGGTTTTGATTGTCGCGCGCGTCGGCGGACGTCCTGGCCCCCGTTTGCGCTCGATGGCTTCTCTGCGGCGGTAGCTCTCGACATTCATCTCGAAGATGGTGGCGTGGTGCACCAAACGATCCACCGCGGCGAGCGTCATCGCTTGATCCGGGAAGACCGAGTTCCAGGCTCCAAAGGGCTGATTGGCCGTAATTAATAATGAGCGACGCTCGTACCGGGCGCCAATGAGTTCAAAGATGACGCTGGTTTCGGCCTGATCCTTGCTGACATAGGCCAGATCATCCAGGATCAGCAGATGGTACTTGTCGAGTTTGGCAATCGCCGCCTCGAGCTGCAGGTCCCGCCGCGCGCTCTGCAGCTTCTGCACCAGATCGGTGGTGCGGGTGAACAGCACCCGCCAGCCGTTCTCCACCAGGGCCAGGCCCAGCGCGCTCGCCAGATGCGATTTGCCCCCGCCCGGCGGGCCGAACATCAGCAGATTGGCGCCCTTCTCGAGCCAGCTGTCGCCGGCTGCCAGCGCCATCACCTGCGCCTTGCTGATCATCGGCACCGCGGAGAAGTCGAAGCTGTCGAGGGTCTTGCCGGGCAAAAGACGGGCCTCGTCGAGATGGCGCTGGATGCGCCGGCGGGCGCGCTCGGCCATCTCGTGCTCGGCCAGAGCCGCCAGGAAGCGGGCCGCCGGCCAGCCCTCCTTGTCGGCGCGGGCGGCAAACTCCGGCCAGATCGCCTTGATCGCCGGCAGCCGCAGATCACTCAAAGCCAGGGTCAGGCGACCGGCATCAATATCGGGGCTCGTCATGCGACCTCTCCCTGATCCACGCGGGCGAGGTCCTCGTAGGCGCTGAGCGGCGCATAGCAGACCGTGATGTCCGGTACGGCACCGGCATCCGGGCTGAAGCGGGCGCGTAAGCTCTTGAGATCCGGCAGCCGGCCGGCCTCCAGATCCTCGTCGAGGCGCGCGGCGAGGTCGGCCTCGCAGGCGCGCTCGTGCGCCAGGGCGAGCAGATCCACCATGGTGCGGCAGGCAACCCGGGCCGGCAGTTTGGCGCACATGGCCTCGAAGGCGCGGGCATAGGCTGGCCGGGGGAAGAGCTGATCGCGGTAGACCAGTCCCATCAGGGCCATGGGCTTGCGTCTGAGCGAATGGATCACATGCCGGTAATCGACCACATGCCCGTGCCGGCCGTTGGGATGGGCCCGCCCGCGCGGCAGCGTCATCTGGTGCGTGCCGCCGAGATAAATCTCAAGGCGATCGTCATACAGGCGCACCCGCAGCCGATGGCCGATCAGGCGCGAGGGTACGCTGTAGAACACCTTGCGCAAGACGAAGCCGCTGGTCGAGGTCACGGTCACGATGGCATCTTCGTAATCAGCGGTGCGCCGGTCCGGCAGCTCCTGAAGGGCAGCGCGTTCCCCCTCAATGCGCGGAGTGTTGCGGGCATTGCGGCGCCCGACCACCTCATCGACGAAGCGGCGGTAGGCACCAAGATCGGCGAAGTCGCGTGAGCCGCGCAGCAGCAGGGCGTCTTCGATCCCCTTCTTGAGATGGCCGTGCACGCTCTCGATCGAGCCGTTCTCGTGGGCGATGCCGGTGTTGTTGCGGCTCGGCTCCATGCCGTAATGGCTGCACAGGGCATCGTAGCGCCGGGTCAGGTCCTCGCGGGCATCGCGATCCAGGTTGCGGAAGGCGGCCGAGAGGCTGTCGCTGCGATGCTCGCGCGGAGCACCACCCAAGGCCCAGAGGGCGTTCTGCAGGCCCTCGGCCAGGGCGACATAGCTCTCGCCGCCGAGCACCACATGGGCATGCTCGAAGCCGGAATAGGCGAGCCGGAAGTGATAGAGCCGGTGATCGAGCGGCTGGCCGGCGATGGTGATGGCCCGATCGGCCATGTCGGTGAAGTCGGACAGGCCCATGCGGCCGGGCTCGTGCACCTGGCGGAAGATGACCTCCTGCTCGGGGCCGTGCAGGGCGCGCCAGGCGCGGACGCGGCGCTCCAGCGTGCGGCGAATGCCGGGGCCGAGGTCGGGATGGCGGCGGATGATCTCCTCGAAGAGGGCGACGGGGCGCAGGCTCGGAGCGGCTTGCAGCAGCGGGACGATCTCGCTGTCCCAGACGCTCGCGAGCGGGTCGGGGCGCCGGCGCCCGCGAGGAACCTTCTTCTGGGAGGGCAGCCGCGGGTCCTTGTCGAGGCGATAGGCGGTGGAGGGGCTGAAGCCGGCTTTGGCAGCGGCGATCGGAATGGTGTTGGAGTGACGGAACTTCATGTAGATACCGTCTGAGCGGTCAAGTCCGATGGGCAAGCGGAAACTGGTAAACGGTCCCGCTCCTA
>NZ_JAGPUP010000374.1:0-4403 GCF_018069605.1 Microvirga sp. HBU67558
ACACCGCGCTCCTGCATCATCTCAGACAGATCGCGATAGCTGATCCCGTACTTGCAGTACCAGCGCACGCACAGCAGGATCATCTCGACTGGGAAGCGACGGCGCTTGAACAGAGACACGGGAGCGAATCCTTGATGAACCGCTCCTCGCTATACGGCCGAGGTTAATGCAACGGTGCCGTTCGTATCCGCTACGGTTATCGTCGTGTTCACGTGCTGATGCGTCGTGAAGGCTGGCGCCATGGCCAGAACAAGACGCGGCGGATCTATCGCGAATTGGGCCAGCAATTACGCAACAATACGCCGAAGCGCCGGGTCAAGGCCAAGCTGCGCGATGATCGCAGGCCGGCCACACGATCGAACCAGACCTGGGCGATGGACTTCGTCCATGATCAGTTGGCGAGCGGACACAAGCTTCGCGTCCTTACGATCATCGATACCTTCTCCCGCTTCTCGCCGGGACTGGGCAGCCGTCAACAAAAGTCAGGGATAGCCCCTGGCCCATGTCCTGTTCGCGACTCTTCGATTGTAGTGTTCGCAACGCGAAATTCGAGCGGGCCGCTGCACATTGTCTGTGAAGCCTCCGCACAGCGTGCAAATGCTCATTCTCGCTGCCCTGGACGCGGTTTGCTCAACGCGGTCCAGGACGGCCGCCCGTGGGAGGGATGCCTCGCCTTGTCGTACCTGTCACCATACGGCTTGATCGGCTCCATCTGTCGCGTCACCTCTTCGAGTTCTTCGCCGGTGAGGTCCGTTGGGGGATTCCCGATCGCCACGACGATTACGGCCAGCAGCCCATCAATGCCAGTAAAGAGCGCCTCAGCGATATCGTTCAAGAGACCGGAGCCAAGGCGATCCATTATCGCTATGACTGCGGCGTAGCAGGGCATTCGAAAAATGATTCGACAACACGATGACAGAGGGACTTCGCCTCTTGCTCGAGGCCGTCCGTCGTTGTCCTCCGAAAGACGTCGGTGGTGCGCCGGGCTATGCCGAATACCTCGATGCCATCAGCGACCCCGCACATCCGGAGCACGAACAAATGCGCCTCTGGGGTCCGGAGCGGTTCGATCCCAACGTCGTCGACCGGAAGGCGCTCGAGGCCGCCGTCAACGCATTGTCCGCTGGCCTCATTTTTGCTTACTGCAGGTTGGCTGGACGCTCTCAGGATGGAGATTAGAATGTCTGCATTGTCGAAGCTGAACGTACTTGCGCTACCTTTTGCGATAATGGTTGCGCTATTCCCAGCATCCGCAAAAGCGCCGATCTGGAGTTCGAGCGATCAGTACGGTACTTTTGCCCGCGATGGCTATTCCTGGAACAACGACGTATATGGTCAAGGTGCTGGGCCCCAGACGATCTCTGTGCATTCGGTCCACCAGTGGAGTGTGTGGTCGAACCAACCTGATACTGGCGGCATCAAGAGCTATCCCCACGGAGCTTTCAATGTCGGGAAACCGCTGAGTGCGATCAACGACCTGAGGTCGAACTTTAATCAGAACGTCCCGACTAGCGGCCGTTGGAACTTCGCCTACGATATCTGGGACAGCTCAAATACGTATGAGGTTATGCTTTGGACCAACTACACCGGCAATCCGGATGGAAGCGGTGATGTTAAGCCCATTTCTTACAAGTATAACTCTTCAGGGACCGCCGCTGTCCCAGTCTACACAGGCGTAAATGTCGGGGGAGCTACCTGGAACGTGTTTGAAGGCTGGAACAAACATAAGGTTATCTCGTTTTTGCGCAGCTCCAAGACCAACAGCGAGACTGTGGATATCAAGAGTATCCTGCAATGGATAAAGTCGAAAGGATATTTCGGTGACATAATCGTCGGCAGCGTCCAATACGGTGTTGAGATAACCTCATCCCCAGGCGGGCAAAACTTCGAGGTCAATCATTGGGCTGTAATAGCGAAGTGACTACCTTGGGGCCTACGATGAGGTGATCAGCCGCTCCCTCGTTGTGGGCTCGACGAAGATCGGCCGCTGTTCATGATGGCGGGCCTGGCACCGCAGGCCTCGTGCCGAATTAAATTGGCAGGTTCTGCTCAGTTCGTCGCGGCGTGCACCGTCAAGTTGCTGACGTAGTTTTGATATGAACAGTCGCGCAGCCGACGCCCTATCACTTTGTGGTTCGGGCGATGTTGACCTGCCACTGAGTATTTCGGAGTTAGAGTCCCGCCCGAAGTGATCTGCGGTCGGCAAACTGGACCATTTTTGGCTAGAGTTCTCGACTGCCGAACCCTTCGGCTGGGAGGAGCGATGGACCATGAAGGCCTCGAAGTTTTCAGATGCGCAGAAGGCGTTCATCCCGAAACAGGGCAACGACGGGGTTGCGGTGGCGGAGATCTGCCGTAAGGCCGGGATCAGCCAGGCAAGGGGATGTCCCGATCGGTGTTGAACTACGTCGGGCCGACGCTTCCGGAATGAATGTTACGCGGCCCTCGTGACGTGGGCAACGGGCTTGATCGTCATGCGATCGTGGTGAGCTTGAAGGGCCGCACGCAGAAGCGAGAATTGCTTATGCGCCTTCAATCGTCGGAAGCCCTTGTTGGCCTCGATCATGCCGGCCGCGACCTATCGCAAGGCCATACCGGCATCCCGCCAGCGTTTGACGTTGCGCGTGACGCGGCGAATGGTGCCCATCATGTTCTCGGCGATGTTGGTACAGGCGAGCGATCGACGAAGCTCCTTCGGCAGCTTCAACCGGACGACGGTCAGGATTTCGTCGAGGCCTTCGAGGATGCTCGCCGCTACGCCGGGCCATTGCTGGTCGAGTCGACGCGCGAGATTGCGGATCAATTTTTCAGCCTTGTCGGCGTCATCGAGCTCCCAGGCCTGGCGCAGCACCCGACGGGTGGTCGCATGGTACTCTTTCGGTAGCCGTTCCATGATGTTGCGCGCCTTGTGGATCTGGCAGCGCTGGATCCCGGCGGCCGAACCGAAGGTGCGGCGGATCGCCTTCGACAACGCTTTCGCGCCGTTGACGATGAACAGTCTTGGTACCGTCGGGTCGAGCCCGCGCGAGACCAGGTTGTCCAGCAGGGACTGAACCGTTGCGGCGTTCTCGGTCGCCCCCTCCACCAGCGCCAGCGGATGCTTGTTGCCTTCGCCGTCAACCCCGATCGCGGCGACCAGCACGAGATCGTCGCCCAGATGCAGCCCGTCGATTTGGACCACCAGAATGTCGAGCGCGGACAGATCGGTAGCCATGAAGTCGGCCAGCCGCGCGGCCGACAGCGCTACGAACCTCCGCGAGGCCGCCGACTGATCAATGTGTCGACGCGCCGGTTCGGCCGCGCTGTCCGGCTGCCTGAGGGTGACGTGCCGGCACCGCCCGGATCGGGGGATCAGGTTCATCGCCCAGCGACCGAGCCAGTCCTCCTACGCTGCCGTTTCCCAGCTTGGGATCGTGACCTCGCGGCCGTCCACGCCCCGGACCCGCGGGCGCTCGACCTCGATCTTGCCGCCGTGGAAACCGATCCGTCCCCGCGTTCGGCCCCAACGGTGCGCCCGCCGCGCCGCGTCGCGACCGTGGCGCGGCCCGCAGGCCGCCGTGACATCCGCCTCCATCATCGTGCCGAGCGCCTCGATCCCTGCCGCAAGGCAGAACCGATCGAAGCTCGCCCGCACTTCCGCAAACCCTTCGTCCACAGCCCCGGTCGCCGGCGAACCAGCCGGTGTGATATCTCTCGTCATGGCGTTGCTCTCATTTGTGGAATCAACACCCCGAGCCTACCGGCTCAAGGTGGGCAACGCCGACCTCTTCAAACATTCAACAGAACCCGGGACATCCCCATGGTTTTGCAGCAAATCGGCGGTCTGTTGCCGATTGCGCCATGAGGCCGTGCTTCGTTGTAGCATCTGCGCCAAATCTCCACTGTTTCTTGGGCGTCTGCGAGGCTGCGGAACCAGGGCGTGTTGAGGTATTCGGCCCGGAAGTGGCCGTTGAAGGCTTCGATGAACGCGGCGAGTTCGAGGTCATTATCTGGCCGCCCTTGCGACTAGTCCCTATGATTGCAGGGCGTGAGGGCGGCCCGTCATCCGATATGCAACGGTACGAGGGTTAAGCCGGCACAGCCGGCGCAAAGCCTCATGCATAGGAGACGGGCCTGATGAAGTATACCAGATTTGTGGGCATGGATGTCCACAAGGACCAGATTTCCGTTGCGGTGGCCGAGAGCGGGCGCGGCGGCACCGTGGAATACCTTGGCCAGATTGCCAATGATCCGGCGGCCATCAGCAAACTCTGCGCTCGGCTTGCGCGACCCGGCGCCACCCTATCGTTCTTCTACGAGGCCGGTCCCTGCGGCTATGGTCTTCATCACCACCTGACCGGCACCGTTGCAGTAACTTGAAAAGGGCATAACGGACCCCGTCGAACGGGTCATTCAGGCTGCAA
>NZ_JAGPUP010000375.1:0-4426 GCF_018069605.1 Microvirga sp. HBU67558
TTTGGCGTCAACAACCGGGCTGCAGCGGCCGTCGCCGGTGCGCGGCCCTACCCAAATCGTCCTCGAGGTGTTCTTCCGACTGAGGATGCGGGGATGCCCCTGGCCGTGGGAGATAACGGGTTGTTGCTGAGAGAGATCTGAGTAGATTTCGCACGATCTTACACGGCAAGCGCCCAAGCGCTCGGGCTGACCTTTGGCGGGCCCGGCTGAGGTCCAGAGCATGGGCATTTCTGACAGAATTGTTGGACGACTTCTGTTAGAGAGAGGAGGAGTTCAGCGCGCTTCACCCCTGGATCAGGTCCATTCATGCTTTCGATCTGATCGCGCGGCGCAACGGGCCGCAGGCGGCGGCATGGGCTTTCCCCTGGCGGCCTGACGAAAAAGAACGATCCTTTGGCGGGTGCCGACGAGCGCCCGATCCAGATCACCCTAGCCCTAGGTCAGGGTTAAGGCGGCGCTGCCAATGCAAATCTCCTTAGAGGCTTTCGGCTGAGCGCACAGGTTGAGCACCGCCTCTTTGAGCCCTAATCGGAGCGCTTTCGTTTGGATCAGTCGTGCCAGGGTAGTTCGGGCGGATCACCGACCAAGGTTAAGAAACCTAATAGACAACTCAAATGAAAGCTTACCCACCACAGCATCGTTTCCTCCATTTGAAACAAAGTTATTTATTCTTATTCACCTATGTTAATCAAAAATCTTTGAGATTGCAGCTCTTTTTGTTGCGAGCCGTTCGGGAGAAGATTCCTGCCGGCTAATCGTGATAGAAGGGGGGTTCGATACCGCCATACTGATCGTTTAGCTTGCTCGGTCAGAGGCCTTGTCCTGCTTGTCATGAATCAGCCTGGATAAACACCGCGGCCCAGGTGCTGCTGACGCTCCGGCGGCAGGTGACCCGATCCATTTCAAGGCCGGGGCGTTTGTCTACCTGAGCTACCACTGATGCGATGAATGGGGTTTTCGCGCCATCGGCACTCACCGATTGGGACATTGAGACCCAGCCGGAACAGGATAGTTTTCCGTCTATGGCTCGCCCCCACAGAGCCATGAGCGCCCTGGTTGAGATGGTCTGCAAGCTGCTCAGCCGGGGCGTTTGTTTGTCACACCGCAGAACCTTTTCGAGCGGCATTTCTACTGACATCGGCCCTTACCGATCAGCACCTTCGAACAGTAATCGTGCCATGCGAAAAGTTCTTATTATTCTCCCTCTATCAATGCTGGCGTCTGCTTCGATCGCACAGGACATCGGCCAAGGGACACCACCACGACTTGAAAATGCGGACGAGTTCCGAGCTATTGTCGCGGCTCCGAAACCTAAGGCACCGGCTCGACGCGAGGGGTGGAACGAGATGTACGATCGCCATCGTGCAGCGGCCAAGCGCTCTGTCCGATCGATGTGCGACGAGTGCCTTGGAGCCAAGCACAATAAACCTGGGCCGGAAACGCCGCTCATACTTCCGGAGGAACTGTCGAACTATCAGGGAGAGCCTCAGCTCGAACGTGAGCCGTAGCGAAGAACTCTCCTACCAGACTTTCACGCTAGCACCCGGCATCAGTCATGCCATGGACATTCATGGATGCGGGAGATACCTCATCAACGTGCGCATCTGCGGCATGTCTGGACGAGGATCTTCCCAAGTCTGAGCCTCTTTCGCGAAGACATTGTGTGGATCCCACTTCGATGCGTAAGGGTCGAGCCGCAGCATATGATCGTACTTCCACCACCCGCCTCCAGCGAAGTAAGCCCAACCGGCCCAACACTCCCTGTTAGCTTCGATGTGGTCGAGGAAACGCTGAAGTGCCTTCAAGGATTCGACATCTGCGGCACAGCCGAATTCGCCGACGAACGCCTTCCGCCCACTTGAGCCCAGCCAATTCGAGAAAAACGCGACATCGTTGATGAAGCCTTTCTCAATGGTTGCTTTCTGCCCAGCCGACCATTCGTCGAAGTAGCAATGGTAGTCGATGATCCAGTTGTTCAGCGGGTCAACGATATCCGCCATCATGGAGAAATTCGCGGAACCCCGCCTCCAGCTCGTGCGGCTCGTCCAGTTGTTGCCTGGAACGAGGATCGGGCCCGTCGCGCCTGTGGAGCGAATGGCAGCAATGGCGCCATTGATGACCTCGACAAGCTTTCCAGAGTTCTGATCGTGCGGCTCGTTCATCAGGCTGTACAGGATCATCGGACCGCTGTACTGGGCGGCCACTTTCCGCCAGAAGTCGGAGAAGTGGTCAATGGTGACGATCGGGCCTTCCCCGATGATGTGCTCTGCCCCGCCTTCCGTGCGGCGACCGTAGATGTGCGGTTCAATGATGACATAAGCCCCAAGCCCAGCAATTCGTCCGATCTGAGTTTGGATGCCTCTGGTTTGAGCAACGGCCAGGGGCCCACCGAGGATGGGTTGCATCAGCTCCCAAAGAAGGCTGAGCCGGACGACGTTCATCCGCTTCTGCTTGATGAAGTAATCCGCCGCCTCAGCTCGGGGCCATTGTTCACCTGGCGTATAGTTCATCCCTGTAAAGCTGACGCCCCTCAAGAACGGGAGGGGGGAGGATCCGTCGCGAGGAGATGCCATTACAGAGGCCTTTTACAATCTCAGGTCATACCACGACGGCGTAGACCTATTTCAGCGTGACGACAACCTGTGCCGTTAACTTGGCATCGACAGCGCTCTTGCCCGCACTATGGCCGGGTCGTGCACCGGGCCGCCCCTGGGGTCGGACACCGGCTTGCCGTCGCCTTTCGCCAGAGGCTTGTTCACGGTGGCAGTTGGTGCTCAGTTCGGAATCATGAAAAACCAGGTCTGAGCATCTAACTGCCAGCCACATGGTACTTGCGACGATCGCCAGATGGACAGCAGGCTGTTTTAGCTTGGAGTCCGCTGCTCACAATGCGACCGTGGAGACGCTTCAGCATGGCGTGTGTTCCTTCCTCACTCGCGCGGCACGATCTTGCCCGATAGGTCCACTTCCATCGGTTTGCTTACCTGGAGCAACGGGCATTGGAGGGCGTTCGCACCCATGTGTCGGAGCTTCTGCCGCACGAGGCAGCGGCGTATCTGAGGCGTTGGCTTGCATTTGGGCCCCTGCTCATTCAAGGCTCCATCAGACATACGAGGTCCTGCGTGGGCTGACAGGTCAGGATGTCTATGGCTCGCCCAACACTGCGGGAGATGCCTGACAGGCATTTCCCGTGACGGTATCGCTTAGCGGCGGGATCCAAAATCAAGACGGGCGGTTGTGCTCAGAGACACCAATCGCGAGCGGTTCTGACGGCCGATGGAGATCGCCTCCGCCTTCCAGATTCTGCCCTCTGATGACGAGGAGCGCCCGGGTGCCTATGCCCGGTTTCCCTATGACCGCGATCTCGTCCGCCGGTTTCGGGAGCATTTCCCTCGGGCGCGGTGGCGGGCCGGGGAGGAGCGCTGGTTCGTGCCGGGAACGACGGCCGCGAAGCGGCTGACCACCTGGACGGCGCAGGAGCTGGAGACCCTGGACCGGCATGCCGACGCCAAGGGGCGGGACGCCTTTGTCTTCGAGCCTCTGGAGAGCCCCTATCTGACCGTCGCTGACGATCTGATGGTGCGCACGCCCTATTCGCGCACCATCGTGGAAGCACTGCGGTCGATTCCGTGGGCCCACTGGGATTCCGAGGACAGGGTCTGGCGGGTGCCGTTCCGCTCCTACGAGGATTTGAAGTCGCGCTGGCCCGAGATCGAGGAGGCGGCGCGGCGCAACGAGCCTGAGGCCCGCCGGAGACGCCGCGAGGAGAAGAGGCGAGAAGGCCCGGATGAGGCTGCTCCGCTGCAGGCGGAGCGCCGCCGCAGGCGCTACCCGGTGCCGGTCGACGATCCTCCCCCTTTGGGCTTTCCGCTCTCGACGATCAGCTGGGGGGTTGTCGTGTTCGAGGCGATCGACGTCGATCCCATCGACGATCCTGCCGCGGCCAGGCTTTACGCTCATCTCCAGGGAGATCCGTCCCACTACGTTTGGGGTCACTGGCGGATGCCGACCCTTCAGGAGATCTACCGCACACGCCCCGTGCAGGCCGAAGAGGCATCCGAGATCCGCTCCGCGCGGGGATGGTGGTGGTCGAGCCGCGACGAACTGCAGGAGAGGGCGCGGAGGCTCCGGGAGGTGGAGCGGGCTCAGCGCTCGCGGCATCAGACCCGCAAGACCTCAATCGACGCCTGAGGTGGGGCCAAGCGGAGGCCGGCACGAAAAATCCGGGCTGGAGCCCGGATTTCGAACGTTTGGTGGGCAGTGTTCTTTAGAACGGCGAAGCCCTAGAACGGAATGTCGTCGTCGAAGTCGCTGTGCCGGGAGCCGCCGGCCGGCTCGGGCCTGCGCTCCATGGGGGATGATCGTCCGAAGTCGCCGCCGCGGCTGATCTGGCCCGGCTCGTCGTCGCCGAACTCCGACGCCCCGC
>NZ_JAGPUP010000376.1:0-4683 GCF_018069605.1 Microvirga sp. HBU67558
ACCATGCCTTGGAGTAGCGCGTCCTTGGTGGGAAAGTTGTAGAGAAGCCCACCCTTGCTGAGACCGGCCCGCTCGGCCACGGTGTCCAGCGTCAGTCGTCCCGAACCGATCTCGCTCACCAGCTCCGCAGCCGCGTCGAGAATCCTCTCGCGGGAACTCTTACGGCCTCGAACACGTCCCGCCATTGCTCTCCTTGCGCTCAACCCATCCGGTAGAAGTGGTTTCGCCATATCGGCGTTCAGCCTTCCAGTGTCAAGGCGAAAGCATGACCGCGCCACCAAGGGTCTCGGTGCGGTTCGCTCATGATGTTGAGATCGGGATTAGCATTACAGAAGCACTACAGATGCTATTTGTGGACGGCTTCCTCCTCGCAAGGGCATCGGGCAAGTACTCTGATCGGATCGCTTGCGCCCATATGTCCGGCCTGTTGTTGTGGTCACACGTGACCACGGCCAAGATGGTTTCCGCGACGTGAGTTCCAAGCATGGGGGCGACCTGTCACAGCCGATAGGATCTACGGAGTTTCTCACATCTCGGATCGATCGATCACACCATCTGTTCACTCCCTTGCAAGTTCCGGCAGCAGCTCAACCCGGGAGGACTTGAGGCCCCCGAGGTCGGGCTGATCTCTAAACTGCGCTCACCCCTGCGGGCGAGGCCGATTTCGCGTTGTAGACCTCGCCTGTCACCATGAGTTTCCAGGCGATCCGCGCGATCTTGTTGGCCAGCGCCACCGCGGCCAGCTTCGGCGGCTTGCGCTTGAGCAATTCCACCAGCCAGGGCGAGGCAGGCGCACACTGGCCGCGCCGCAGCTGTCGGATCACCGCCATGGCGCCGACCACCAGCATGGCGCCGACCACCAGCACGCTGCGCAAGGCCTCGTCGCCCGCCCGGGTGATCACGCCCAGCCGGACCTTGCCGGCGGTGGAGTGATCCTTCGGGGTCAGGCCGAGCCAAGCGGCAAAGTGGCGAGCCGAGCGGAACGCCTCGGGGCTCGGCGTCTTCATCACCAGCCTCGCGGCCC
Organism: Microvirga sp. HBU67558; assembly: GCF_018069605.1. NCBI lineage: Bacteria > Pseudomonadati > Pseudomonadota > Alphaproteobacteria > Hyphomicrobiales > Methylobacteriaceae > Microvirga > Microvirga sp. HBU67558. Next base: position 1,025 of record NZ_JAGPUP010000376.1, read on the forward strand.
CGATCGGCCCGACGCCGGGGATCTGGGCCAGACGTCGGCTGCACGCATCATCACGATGCCAGGCCATCAGCTTGTCTTCCACCTCTTCCAGCCGGGCCTGCAGCTGAGCGTATTCCTTGGCCTGTATCGCAAACAGCTCCCGCGCCAGAACCGGCAGGGTGTCATCCGCCCGGATCCGCTCCAGCAGCGGTTCGATCTTGCACAGCCCCTTCGCCGCCACCAGCCCGAACTCGGCGGCATAGCCGCGGATCGCATTGGTCAGCTGGGTGCGCTGGTGGATGATACCGACGCAATCCGTCCACCGCTCCGAGTTGAAGCCGTCCTTCCTTCCGATTTGATCCCGTCCAGGGATCGGTCTGAAGAACCCTGCTGCACCGGGTCATTGCGACCTTTCCACCAGAGAGGACGCGATGCCAGCAAACAGAGCGATGACCATGCGACAGATGCGGCAAGTGCTGCGGCTCCACGCCAGCCAAACCAGCGACCGCGAGATCGGCCGGATCGTCGGCGCGGCGCGCTCGACCGTGCGCGATGCCATCCAGCGGGCCAAGGTGGCTGGGCTGGGCTGGCCTGGCCGCTGCCGGACGACCTGACCGATGCCGCCCTTGAGGAGAAGCTGTTCGCCCGGGCGGGCGCCCGGGTCGGCACGCGCCGCAGGCCGGATGCGTGTTTCGCGTGATCTATGTCCGGCAGCCGACGGACCTCCCGTCCTCCGGGCGTGAGGTTCGTCTCAGCGTTCGGGTGCGGCGCTTCTACTGCCACAATCACACTTGCTCGAAGCAAACCTTTACGGAGCCTCTCCGGCGTCTTCTCAAGCCTTATGCCCGACGCACACAGCGACTGGCGAAGGCACAGGGGCGGATCGGCATCGCGTTGGGAGGTGATGCTGCTGCCAGACTCCTTGTCCATCTCGCCATGCCGGCTAGCGCCGATACCATCCTCCGCCTCGTTCGGGATCAGCCACTTCCTACGCGCCAACCGCCGCGCATCGTCGGTGTTGACGATTGGGCGATGAAGAAAGGCCGCACCTATAGCTCCATTCTGGTCGACCTGGAGCGCCGGAAGCCGATTGAGCTTTTGCCCGACCGAACCGCAACGACCTTCTCAGCCTGGCTCCGGCGCACCCCTATGTCAGGATCATCGCCCGTGACCGCTCCAGTGAATACGCCCGCGGCGCTGCCACGGCCTGCAAGGCCATCCAAGTCGCGGATCGTTGGCATCTGCTGTTAAATGCCCGCCAGATGCTCGAGCGCTGGCTGGCAGGAGCCCATGCTCGGTTGCGGCGTCTGCCTCTCATCGAGCGCTCCCCTGGGACCTCAGGACGGCGAACCCGCGCCTACCCTCGGACGCGGGCCGAGCAGGCCGCCAGTACTGACAGCCGGGCTCGTTGGCAGGCTCTCTATGAGGAAGTCCGGCAGCGACATGCCCGTGGAGAGAAGCTGTTGGCGATCAGCCACACGATGGGCCTGGCGCGCGGCACGGTGAGGAGGTTTGCTCAGGCCGAAAGCTTTCCCGAGCGAGCCGTGCGCCAACCGGGGCCGAGTATTCTTGATCCGTATCTCTCCCACCTCAATGCCCGCTTGGCCGCCGGATACGAGAACGCCACTGCCCTCTGGCGTGAACTACGGGATCTCGGCTTTGCCGGCTCCCCCAAGCAGGTCTATCGTTGGATGGCCGAGCGTCGCACGGCTCCGGCGAAAACGACAGCCCGCAAATGGCACTCACCCGGTCCGACACGTTCCGCGGCAGAGGCTTCGCTTCCCTCGCCCAAGCAACTTGCATGGCTTCTTGTGCGCCCTGCGACAGCACTTGATGCAACGGAGGCTGCCGTCCTCGCCCGAGTGCGCCAATGTCCCGAGGCTGCGACTGTGGCCGAGCTCGCCGAGCGCTTCTGCATCCTCATCCGTCAATGTTGTCGTGAGCGCCAGTCCCGTAACAAGGAGCAGACGTCCATCAAGGCTCTGACGACATGGATTGCTGAAGCTCAGTCATCAGGCATCCAGGCTATCGAGACGTTTGCCGCCGGCCTGGAGCAGGACGGAGCTGCGGTTCGCGCGGCACTGACGCAGCCGTGGAGCAGTGGGCAAGCTGAGGGTCAGATCACGCGCCTTAAGCTCCTGAAGCGCTCCATGTATGGACGCGCCAGCTTTGATCTCCTGCGCCGCCGGGTGCTCTTGGCAGCGTAATCCACGCAAAGTGCGGGAGAGCCACACAATCGGGGGAAGATCACCTGGCTCCTGGCCGCCCTAATGAGTTCATCCGCGCAGCCGGATAATTCGCAGGTGGCCTGAAATCCAGCGCCGGCCTCGTGCCACCGCATTATTCAGGGCCGACTAATTAGAGTTTGGAAGCTAAGGGTTTTTCTTGGCCGGGCATTGAGCCTCTGTGCAACCGGATCCAAGGCGCTTTGGCTCTAGGCGAACAGATCTGACTGACCTCTTCGGGAAGTACTGCCGCGGCAAGCCATTAGTGTTCTCGTTGCGTCCCCAACCCCATGGGACCTACGGCAGTCTGCACATGGCCCGTAATCTCTAGGACGAAGGCCTAGAGGTCGGCCGCCGCACCACTCGGCTGATGCGGGAGAACGGCTTGAAAGATCAGCAGAAGCAGCGGTTCAGGCGCACGACCGGCGGCCACCATAGCCTTCCTGGTCCGACGCAACCTTCTTGCGCAGGAGTTCTCGGCCAAGGAACCGAACCAGAGATGGGCGGCCCATATCTCGTCCGTGTGGACGAACGAGAGCTGGCCCTATCTGGCTGTCGCCCTCAATCTTTTCGCCCGCCGGGTGGTCGGCCAGCGGCTTTGGGCCGAGGTTGAGCCTGAGATACAGCAATTCGAGGACAGTTTCAGCATGAGCCCCTAGCCGCATTGCATCCTGCCTCTCTCAGGACCCGAGACCGATCTGTGGATGGTGCTTGATCGTGCCAGTCCGGCATCTTCCTACGGAGCACTCTTCGGAGTTACGTTCATGACGAGCCATGTGCTGACCCCTTGATGCAGGTCGACTACGTAGTCGGCCGCAATGCCGCTGTCCTCGCCATGACCTGACGCGTGAACTGCCGTAACGAGCCGCGAGACCATTGCGCTGCGTCGGTCTGGGGGAAGATCAGGGTCAAAGACCATCATTGTGGCAGTCAGAGCGATGAAGGCATCCGTGACGATCACATGAGGCTGAACGGCCGGATGATTCTTCAGAATGTCCGCCGCGATGATAATTCGCTCGATTTGCATCTCCCGCGATTGGTCACGGCCTTCAACGAGGATATCGACGTAGCCAGACGAGAAACGGCACCGTATCGAAGGAGCATCTTCGCACCGCTTCAGGTCGAGACGGAGCTCGGTCCCGACTCGCGTCAACACGTTATTGACAATCGTGCCGTAATCACCCGGCGCCCAGGTGAAAGGATCCGCCAGAGCAGGCTCCGTCAGCCCAAAAGCTGAGATGAAGCCGCAAGCGGCGATCACCGCTCGATTAGGGAGGCTAATCAATGCATCACCCCACTCAAGTGTTCTCTTGGCATACGATCAAAGATATATTGCCAACTTTGCCTCGGCCCCGCGACGAGGCTGAGCGCTTGCGCTCCGATACTCATTCCAGCTTCTTCCAGCGCAAGCTTCATATTGCCTCCGGTGATGGCAGTGCGGAGAAGATTTGCTGC
>NZ_JAGPUP010000377.1:0-4791 GCF_018069605.1 Microvirga sp. HBU67558
TTGCAGCCTGAATGACCCGTTCGACGGGGTCCGTTATGCCCTTTTCAAGTTACTGCAACGGTGCCTTTCGATCTGCCGGAGGGCTGCAGAGGTTCGTCAACGGGTTCTCTGCCGTCCGCAACCTGTTCGTTCCACCCCGCTCCCGCCGCTCTGCCCGCGCTACCCACCTTCACCGCCTCAGCGCGATGGCGGAGTGGAAAGTCGCGGCGAATGTTGCCTCTTGAAACTGTCATGCGGCCGAATCTGCCTCAATGCGCCCAATGCCGGTTCACGTGACAACACCGTCTCGGTGGCGTCATGCGCAATCAGAACGCGCAGCAGATTGGGCGGCCTTATTCTTCTGCCCCCATACTGGGACAGCCACAGAGCTGATCCCGAAGAGAAGCAAGGGCGTGCAAGTGACGTCGGACATTGGGATCGCGGACGGCCTGAGCGCGCTTAACCTCAAACCGCCGAACGGGGAAGTGCCTCTGAAAGGAAGATAATTACTCGCCAGCCTCAAAAGCACACACCGTCCTCGTCTTCTCACGACAAAGCATCCGCACTTCAGCCCGCGCGCGTATCCGCCAAAGGATTCTCCGTGACATCGCCAGTGATTGGTGGCTGGTTAAGCACTTGAGCGAACTGCCGTAGGAGGTCAACCGTGCTCGGCTCCATTTCCGCGACGGGGCCGAGTACGTAGCATGCAAGGAGGTAGGCGCGACGCCGCTGCTGGCGATCATTCAGTAGCAACGGTAGGGTATCGATGGCCTGCTCCCGTTCAAATGTGGCGATAGTAGTTTGCTGGCGAATGACTGAGGTCAGGCGATCACGAGGTAGAGAGCGGAATGGCTCGTCTTGGATTAATATGCGGGACCAGCGGCCCAGACGATCGCCGCGGATACCCCCGCGATCGTTAGCAAGCAGCGTCACCATGCGAGTGACGCCTTCGATGAAGCCGCCAGTTGCGATTGCGTCGAGCGCATCGCAAACGTCGGGGCATGACCGCAGTTCTCCAAGCACCGGTTGCCTCGCATTCACCTTAGAGGGGCTGCTAAGGTAGTGCTGCAAAGGATTATTCCACACGCTGTGGAACACCAGTTCATAGATCATCTCGCGCAGGTCGCGCCAGAAGATCATCGCCTGTTCGACGTGCTGGACATATAGTGCTTCTGCAATGAGGAACGGATTTTCCGCTCTGGCCCTTGCGCGATTGCGTCGAACCTGCTCGGCTAGAGACTGGACGCCAACCATCATCGGATTCTGTGAAGACATTAGCGCTCGCGATAAGCGTTTCGGGTGGAGACTTCGGCTAGCCTCGGCTGTGAGGTTTGTGACTGCAGCTCTGATGAACGGACGAGCAACTGTATGATAGATCTGGGCCTGAATCCGAGATGTGTGGTCGACAGCGTTGAAAGGAATCTCGTCCCGATAGCTGTCGTTAAGTGCACGAATATCCTTGAAGGTGCGGCTGACCAGTTCAACGCTGAAGTGCTTGCATCCATCATGCTCTTCAACATCTTTGATGCACATTTCGTAGAGCCCGGGCATCAACGTTTCGATCGCTTCCAGAATGGTGGCGACTTGATTGAACTCCCTATTGATAACTCTCGAAGATACAAAAATTCCGAGATGCCCGACGTCATTGTGTACCATGTAGATAATACGTTGGCCGCGAACCCGGACCTCCTCCTCGTTCTGGTAAACATCTGTGATCCAATTCAGAGCTTGCTGAGGCGGAGTGACGTTGTCACCATGGCTGGTGAAAACGACGATGGGCGCGCGGATCTGCTTGAGATCGATGTGCTGACGCTCCGATACTAGATTGGCCCGGTTTCTGGCGAGCCGGTTGCCGATGAACAGGTTCTCTAGAATCCAGCAGATCTCATTCTCGTGCAGCAGGCAGAAACTGCCCCACAACTTCTCCCTTGCTAGGAAACTTTCGCGCGCCGTGTCAACGTCGCGATAAATCTCAGCGTACTTCAGGAACAGCCGGCTCTCGGGATTGAGTAGTTCAAAGTTTTGTATTAGATAGGCGCCGTCGAAGATCCCGTTGCCGAGGTCGCATAGAAACATCGGTATCCATACGCCCCCGAATATGCCGGCAATGTAGCGGAAACTGCTATCGCCGATGTTCCCCGATACAGCCGACACCGGCGACCCGTTGATGACAATGGGTCCTGTCAAGTCAGGGTTTGTTGCGGCCAGCACGAGCGTTGCCCAGCCAGCTTGGCAGTTACCAACGATTGCCGGGAGAGGGGCACGCGGATGCCGGCGCATAACTTCCCGAACAAAGGCGGCTTGCGCATAGGCGACATCGGAGAGTTGCTGACCCTGCTCCGGCTCGCGACGGAAGGCCACCAGATAAACGGGATGGCCTTCGCGCAATGCGACGCCGGCCTGACTATCGGCTGCGTGGGCGCCGACACCCACGCAGTGTCCGGCTCGCGGAGGGACAATAACAAATGGCCGGCGGGACGGGTCGGTGGTAACATCCTGAGGAGGAATAAGTCGTAGTAATACAAAGTTGGATTTTAGCGGAAGTTCCCGTCCGTCCATAATGGCGTCGTACTTGTAGAAAAGCACCGGTGGACAGCCCGCCGCCTCATGATCGAGGAAGATGTCGCCACTCTCTCGTACAGTATTGAGTAGAAGTAAAGCGCGATCAATCGCGTCTATGATGTATTCGGTCCAGTACTCCCCAAGCCGTCCGTTTTCATACAGATTTCGCAGACCTATGGCGAGACGTTCACCGGTTGCCAAGAATTCTGGTAGCCGCATGGAAGCCAGTTCGCCACTACGTTTAGCCCGCAGCATCAACGCGTCTCGCAGAATAGCGACAGTTCTGGCATTCGCCCCTACACTACGATCGACGTAGATGCTGAATGGGCTGCGGAAGAACGCACCGTCGAGTTCATCGCGTTGCGTTTTCATTGACGGGGTGCGATCGGACCATTCGAAAGCGCCAGACATAGTCCAACTTCCTTTGTTCTACACCAGATACCCCACCATAATGCTGACTTTCGCTGTGTTGCCGAACTGCTTATTGTGCGCGCTTCATCCAGTTAACAGCTTGCAGGCTAGCTAAGGCGTCACCCACGAATCGAGCCCGGTGTATTCCCACCGCCTTTCCAATTCTCCCACGCAAATTTGGTGCCATGCACGGTATAAAACCGCAAAAATATTGCTGTGAGACCCGTCTGAGGGAGGCTCGACCTGTGCCTTTTTGTGTGTTCAGTGGCACCGGACTTAACCGGAGCGGCCCGACGCACGCGTTAAGAGTTGGACGAGACGTCGTCGCCTTTGTCACAGATCAGACACACCATCGCTGCTCGACTGCTTCTCGCCAGATCGGCACCTGTGGTCCTCTACGCCAGTGTGGCCTTGTTCTCTTATTCTGGGGCTTCTGGTCAAGCCCTTTGAGCGGCCCTTTCCGTCAGTTCGGATGATATCAGCTGTCGCGTCATGGTTCTCTCCGCGGTTGACCTCATCCTGGATGTCTGGAAGCGTCGCCGCTGAGGTGACACGGGCGCAGTGGTCCAGCCGCTGTGTTAGTCTGACCGGCAAATTTCCTTGGGGGCTCAGGGGGGTCGCCATGCGCAAGAAGCGGTTTTCGGTCGAGCAGATCGTGGCGGCACTGAAGCAGGCGGAGCTGGGGCTGCCGGTGGCCGATCTGATCCGGCAGGTCGGCATCTCGGAGCAGACGTTTTATCGCTGGAAGAAGCAGTACGCGGGCCTCGAGTCGGACCAGGTGCGCGAGCTCAGCCTTGACAAAGCCGTGCTGCAGGACGTTCTGTCAAAAAAGTTCCCCTGGCCCGCGCTCCTGAAGCAGGAGGTGCGCTACGTGCAAGCGTCCCACGGCTACAGCGAGCGGCGGGCCTGTGCCCTGACCGGTCAGCATCGTTCGACCCAGCGCAAGCCGCTGATCGCAGATCCGCGTCTCGAGCTGCGTCAGCGCATGCACGAGATCGTGCGCACGCGGGTGCGCTATGGCTCCCGGCGCGTCCACATCCTGCTCAAGCGAGAGGGCTGGACGGTTGGGCGGAATGTAATCTACCGGCTCTACCGCGAGGAAGGGCTGGCCCCGCGCAGCAAGCAGCCGCGGCGGCGCAAGATGGTCGTTCAACGCCAAGCCCGCTGCCAGCCGAAGCGATCCAACGAGGCCTGGAGCCTCGACTTCGTCCACGATGCACTCAGCACCGGCCAGACGTTTCGGGCTCTGACGGTGATGGACCTGTTCACGCGCGAGGGAGCTGGCGATCGAGGTCGGGCAGCGGCTGCGGGGCGAGCACGTGGTCGAGGTGCTCAACCGTCTGGTGGGCCAGCGCGGGGCCCCCAGTACCTGTTTGCCGACAATGGCACCGAGTTCACCGGGCATCTGGTCGACCTGTGGGCCTATCATCATGGCACCCGGATTGATTTCTCCCGGCCCGGCAAGCCGACCGACAACGCCCATATCGAGACGTTCAACGGCAGTTTGCGGGACGAATACCTGAACCTGCACTGGTTCGAGACCATCGCGGAGGCCAAGCGGATCATCGAGGCTTGGCGGAGGGACTACAATGAGAGCCGCCCTCACATGGCGCTTGGAAACCAAACGCCGCAGGAATATGCTTTGCGGATAAGCCCTTCGCCACTGGCGCAGGGCTCAGGAGCCGGCGAAAGCTAACGCTGAGCCTGGACCACCAAACCCAAGCGCTTCAAGCTTGGTCCTGACCCATCAAACTGGTCCATTCCGAGGACAACTTTTCCGGGCATTTTGATCCTTGAGGAGGGTCAGTGCCATGAAGAGATCGCGGTATACGGAAGAAC
>NZ_JAGPUP010000378.1:0-5252 GCF_018069605.1 Microvirga sp. HBU67558
ACGATCTTCTGGGAGGATGAGACCGGCCTGCGCTCCGACGATGTGCGCGGCCGCAGCTTCGCCCCACGCGGCCGGACGCCTGTCGTGGGCCCGTCTCACAAGCGCGCGGGGCTGGGCCTGATCTCGGCTGTGACCAACAAGGGCGAGCTGCGCTGGATGGTGCTCGACGGCGCGCTCAATGCTCCGAGCCTGATCCGCATTCTCGGCCGGCTGCTCGAGGATGTCGATGGCCAAGTGTTTCTGATCTGGGACAACCTGCCGGTCCATCGGGCTCGGGCGGTGCAGGACTGGTTGGCCGCGCGCCCAGAGCGGATCGAGGTTTTTTACCTGCCGCCCTACAGCCTTGAACTCAACCCGGACGAGGGGCTGAACGCCGACCTGAAGCAGGCTGTGACCCGCAAGCCGCCGGCCCGCAGCAAGCCCGAACTCAAACGCACTGTCATCAGCCACATGCGCCGGCTCGCCAAATTGCCCAACCGGATTCGCAGCTACTTTGGGCATCCATCTTTCCGCTATGCCGCGTAGTTCAAGATCACCCAAGCCGGATCAATAAAACGAGAAATACTCCCTCCAAGGAAAACGCCATAAGACGCGACGTTTCGCAAACGACATTTTTGGCTCCGCCGGCCTTATCGCTGAAACGTGCTCGTCTGCCCTATTGGATAAGACCGTCCCTGAACCGTAGGGCCAACACAGATAAGTATCGGCGTGCGCAGGTTGCAGGACAGTCGAGTTGTCGGCATGCGGCATATGAGGCGTACGCTGCACAAACTGAACGAATGCCCCGACAGCCTTCCGCACCATTGTCCTCCCGCCGTGGCATAGGTCCATGGATTGTCCCCGTTGGAGAAACGATGTAGCTGCCGTCACGCAGGATAGCGCGGCACGATGAAAGGCCGCCGGGCATTGACGGAACTTCTGACGAAGTGAGAGACGTGGAGTGACATGGGTAAGCGGTCAGGGTTGTGAGCCGGCGCTTCTCATCGACAATTCTGCTTCAGGCACGACAGACAACCTCCAGCACGGCATTGTAGTCGTCCAGCGCATGGTGTGAGAGGTTCCGCTCGGCTGCTCTGGGCTACGTTGATCTCGGCCCGACCAGCAATTCCTGTACGAGACACACCTGACAAAGCACTTTCACCACATAAGGTGTACGTCAGCCACGATATTCGTCAGACGTTAGGGTCGGTTAAAGGTGCGGCGCAAGCTGTGATCGTCATACTGGCTCGGAGATGACCAATCTCTTGGAGGAGCAGGGGCGCCGGGCACCCTGCTCCTGCTGGTGCCCTGAACTCCTCCCGATCACAGGTGATCGCTCGCGCTTCAGGGCACCAGCGCTTACTTGTTACCTCGCTTAAGGTCATCCCTTGAAGATTTCTCGTTCATTCACTTTCGGAAGGGACGTGCTTTTCTCCCCCCGTCCTGCACGATATGCAAATAGAGCGAACAGAACAGAGGGGATCATTCACTTCCATCGGTAAGTGCTCAACAAGCCACGAGGCCGGTTCTATCCGGCGGCTGGGGGTTTCCCGGTCCCAGCATATAGCGGCCCTATCCTGGTCAGTCCCGCCTAGTAGGGAGGGTTTGGGAGGGTCGGCTCAATGTGTGTTGGACGGCTCGATGATAGGATTGACGCGATCATAGCCGGGATGCAGAGCACATTTTACATTGGTCGGTCTTGCCCCTCGGGCGGACGTTAGTGCCAAACGGTTATCGATTCATAGAATCGACGCTCGTGCGCCAGACAGTTGAGGAATCGGCGCACGCGGAGAAGGGTCAAATGACTCAAGACACACTTCTCCTCTTGAGAGAATGCCTTCTTGCAAAGGACGTTTTTGGCGCCGTTTGCCGAGCAGCCGTTACTCACCTGGCGAGCTTATCGTCAGTGCGGGCTAATCCTAGCCGGTGAGTCCGTCTCGTCGGTGGCCCTGCCTCATAACTCCCGGTCAAGCGGCCGACACTATCACGCGTCCTTGCCTTCGTTAACGTCCCGGGTGTCGTTTGTGGGGCGGAGTCACCCCAATCTCAATCCTGAGCCTATGCCGTATCTATTTATAACGCAGGGACCGTCGCTAGGTCAAAATTGAAATCAGCGGCTGCAGAAAATAAAAATAATGCAAAACGTGGATGAGGGATGGCATCCTTTGTCCAGATCGACGTTCGATCTGATGCTGGAAGCTTAATGAATAGTTTGAATTGCCCTTTCTTACACTCCAACAGACACCGGTTCATCATTGCTTCATTCGAGCATATACCCGCGTAGAGTCCAGCAGAATTCAAAGCACTTGTCCTGGGCACCCTCAAGCCGATGAAGGATCCCTTCAAAGAGTGGACTGCGCCATGACATCCCAAACAACTTTCTCACACATCACAGGAAATGAATAATGACAACCCTGGCTCAAAGCCAAGATCCTAAGGCTTTTCGCGCGGCGATTATGGCCGAACTGCTTCAACTCGGCATTGCTGAAGTGACCATTGAATTCGATGGTTCAGGCGATGAAGGACAGATTTCAGATATCTGCTGTACAACGGTGAGCGGCAATGCAAGCTCGCTGACGTTCCCGTCCAATATTCCCGGCCAAACAATCGCTGCGGGCGAACGTATTTGGGACAGCACAGCCTACAAGTATGTCACGCAAACGGCGGATCGTCCGGCAACCATGAGGGAGGTTCTGGATGCGTGGTGTTACGGGTTGCTCGATCACGCCGGCGTCGATTGGGTAAACAACGAAGGCGGCTACGGTGAAATCGTCATTAAGCCCGCTGTGAATTCGGTCCGCTGCCACATGAACGCGCGCATTATTGACTCCATCTATAGCGAGCATGAGCTCTAAGATGGCAGATGCGTTTCACCATGCCCTATCGAGTGCTCGCAAGTGGGGCGGCATCGATGAGGACTATCTCGCGGTGCATCAGTGGTTCGATGAGAGCAAGGCAATCACGTGCGACTTTCGCCATCGTGCGCTGCGACATCACGCAGAGGGCATTGCCCTTTGCGTGCAGATCTTCGGGCCGACAATCACCACCAGCGCCGGCCGCCAAGTCCCCACCCGCTGGGTAGCCGAGCAGCATGTGAAGGAAGATTTCGGCTGGATACCGTCGTTTGTCGACTGGGTAAGGGCGATCAAGGCAGAACCCTGGATGGGCCGTGTGCCGAAGCTCGAGCTTGCGGAGGAGGAGAGGGCGGGTATGGGAGCTGCAGACAAGCCACTGTAGCGCACGGAAGGCAGATCTGTCTCTCGAGAGACTGGATTCCAGCGTCCGGCAGAACGCTTCATGCAGCTTAGTGCCCGGCGGGCTAGTCGCCGCTAACATGCGGCGAACGTGCTTCATAGGCGCAACCCACGCAAAGGTGGGGCACAGTGGCGAAGATCGCATCATGTGATGTGGAGCGGGATTCAAGTCTTCCAACAGAACACATGCAATGAGCCAAAAATCTTAGTTCTGCATCAACCAACGGCGTTGACGCCCCGCATAGGTCGTGTCGGGCTAAGATCAGCTATGGCGACGAGCTGAGCTTTGAATTGCGAATAATATAATAAAAATTGAAAGGATATTTCACATGATAAATTACGACAAGAAACTCGGATCAAGGATTTAAATTGAAAAGAACTTGGTACACATACGCCGTTCTTTGCGCGTCGCAGAGCGATATCTCGGCTATGAAGGATCTGGCTACATATATGTTCGGCTCTGCTGGACGGTCTTGGAGCCTAACGGATGATAGTATCGTCTGTGTTGTTTCCTTCAAAAAACTCGAAGACATGCACGCATTTGTCACGTGCCTCAATTTCTTAACCCCTGCGACCGAAAGGCAATTGCCTCTCGGTTGGCAGAACTCACTCGCCGCATGCGGATGGCTCCCTTCAGACGAAACCGGAGCCAGCAGATTGAAGGCTGTCAGCAGACGCGGTCAGCTTCCTCGGCGATGATCGTGCTCAATGAGCCTTTGGTGTCGCAACGTAGCGTGGTCGTGATCATGAGTATCGATCACTTGAAGACCTTGAGCGGGACGTCCGGCCACCAGGGCAGTGTTGGATAGACGGCGCGCGGCTCGCTCGGTAGCGTCTGCTCGCCGCTCTCGGATTAAGTCTTGTGGCTGCTATGTCCGGCGGTCAGTTTCAGGGAGGCGTCGGCGCCGGTGACCCTCGGCTCATCGAAGTTGAGGTTGCCGAGCTTCCAGGACTGCAGCACCACAGCGGTTTCACCGATGGACTTCGGCTTCACGCCACCCTCTGTCGCACGCTCAATCGTCAGAGCCTTGCCGCTCCAGTCGAGCAGGAGGCGGTCGTCCGGTCCAAACCCTGCCTTGTTCCACAAGGCGCGCGGTAGGCGGATGGAGGTATAGTATCGATCTGAACGCTTGGCATCGGGAATTGACTTTATCAGGACAGGCGCAAAACTCGCCTGAGGCGTGGGTGCCCCGTTCCTCTTGGGGCGCTGGCCCTGCCTGAGTGGCGTCCTCGTCTCCGCCACTAGTGGTGCAGACACAGCTTCCGGACCAGCCGCTTGGTCCACATCTTGCAAAAGATTAAGCTGCTGGGCCGGCGGCTCCTCAGCCCCTTTCGCTTTGGCTGGCGGCTTCGGAGCAGCACTGGCAGAGGTGGAAACGGCCGGCATGCATTGGATTGCGGTGGCAACCTCTCGCAGGCTTCCGGAGATCCCCTCTGCCGACTGCTCCACCAGAGGTATCAGACGAGCCATGGCCTCAATCTGCTGAGTGCCCAGAGAAACCAGCTTGCCCATCTGCTCCGCCATGAGCTCCATAGTGGGGCGAAGGCTTTTCAGCTCGGCGGCTATTTCTGTCAGGGCCTGTTCGAGCTCGGGTGACAGGGCAGGGGCGGGTGCGACCTGCTGGGGCACGTCCGCAGCTGGTGGGCGAGGGGCCTGCAGCGGCTTGGCACGGAAGACCTCCGCGGCAAGTGCTTCGGGCTTGCCCAAGTGGCGCGCCAAGATATCGGCTGTGTCCCGAGAGCGCCTGTCCACAACGGGTGTCGGGCGATCCGGATGGGGCGCAGCACCTGGTGATCTGTGGTGCCGAGCTTCGCTGCTCTGGCGCGGCTGCTGAGCCCCGTGGGGCTTCGCCAGACAAACCGAACACAGATCATGGGCGCGATCGCGGGCGAGAAGCCAGCCTCGGTCCTTGAAGTAGCCCTTGACGACATCGTCGCCGACAGACGTGCTCGCCTCGTAGGTGTCCGTCTTGTGGCATCCCGAGCAACGGGCGGTGAAGCGGTACTTGGAGGGAGCGC